>JAEWHY010000475.1 GCA_023387555.1 Pseudomonadota bacterium | reverse complement strand
CTGGTGTCGTCCGGCGCCACCGTGACCTATGTGCTCGGTGCCATGGTGCCGATGCTGCTGGCCCGGCCGCCTTGTCCGGAGGAGAAGCTGCATAACGTGCGGGTGGCGCTCGCGCCCGGCGTCCCGGCGCATCTGCAGGAGGTCTTCACCGAGCGCAGCGGCATCCATCTGCTCGATGCCTATGGCGCGACCGAAAGCAGTGCGGTGATCGGCACGATGATCGACACCCGGCGGCCGGGCTGGATGGGCAAGCTGTTCGACGGCTTTGCGGCGCGCGTCGCCGACGAGGACGACAACGAGGTGCCGGACGGCACGCCGGGCGAATTGCTGCTGCGCGCCGAGGACCCGTTCGCGATGGCGACCGGCTATTTCGGTATGGCCGACCGGACGGTCGAGGCCTGGCGCAATCTCTGGCTCCATACCGGCGATCGCGTCGTGCGCAACGAAGAGGGCTTCTACAAGTTCATCGACCGGATGAAGGATTCGATCCGCCGCCGCGGCGAGAACATCTCCTCGTTCGAGGTCGAGCGGGTGATCATGTCGCATCCCGCGGTGGAAGTGGCGGCGGTGTTTCCGGTGCCGTCCGATCTC
The DNA here is from genome assembly GCA_023387555.1 of Pseudomonadota bacterium. Classification (GTDB taxonomy): domain Bacteria; phylum Pseudomonadota; class Alphaproteobacteria; order Rhizobiales; family Xanthobacteraceae; genus Pseudorhodoplanes. Next base: position 12,681 of record JAEWHY010000475.1, on the reverse strand, counting down.
GCCGAAGACGAAGTGATGACCACGATCGTGGTGAAGGATGGCGCAACGCTCGATGGCGCGGAGCTGATCCGGTTCTGCGAAGGGCGGCTGTCGTATTTCGCCATTCCGCGCTTCGTCGATTTCGCCGCCTCGCTGCCGCGCACCGAAAGCGGCAAGGTGCAGAAATTCAAGCTGCGCGAGCAGGGGCGCTCGGCCGGGACCTGGGATCGCGAGGCGGCCGGGATCAGGGTGAAGCGGTGAGCCGGTTGAACACGCGCAGCATCAACGACGTCGTCCCCGCGAAAGCGGGGACCCATATTGCAGAGTGGTGGTTATGGGTCCCCGCCTTCGCGGGGACGACCAGTATCGTATAAACAAAGTCGGATTGCGACATGGCCATTTCCTGGTTCTGCCAATGGGACGCGAAGGACGGAGCGAAACCTGTCCTCGACGAACACGATCATCAGGGGGTGCTCGCGCTGATCCGCGGATGCCCGCGGCTCGTCGAAGGCCATGTCATGACGCCGGCTCATGCTCATGATCCGCATTATGCCGCCGAGCTTCACACCTCGCCGGCGCTGGTGCTGCAGCTTGAATTTGCCGAGATTGCCGACCTCGAACACGCATTGAAGCCGCACGGCTATCTGCAGGCGCTGGCGCATGAGGATGTGCTGCCGAGCCTTGCCGGCGCGACCGCCAGCCATCACGCCATGCTGACGCGCCGCTATCCGGTGGCGCAGCCCGCCGACGAGGCGGCCAACGGCCTGCTCAGCTACATGGTGGAATACGAAGGCCCGGCGAAGGACGAGAATGCGTGGCATCTGTTCTATGTCACCGGGCATCCGCCGCTGCTCGCGAAATTCCCCGGCATCCGCAAGATCGAGATCTACACGCCGGCGCTTGTGATCTCGGCGCTGCCGTTCGCGCTGCGGCGCACGATGCAGCGCAACAAGACGGTCTGGGACAATGCCGATGCGATGAATGCGGCGATGGCGAGCCCGGTGCGGGCCGCGCTGCGCAAGGACTTTCACCGCTTCCCGGAATTCGAGGGTGCCGCGGCGCATTACCCGTTCAGCACCATCTCGGTGCGCGGCGAAGCCTGGCGCGCGCGCAATTAACCTTAAGGCTTTGTCGCCGCGCCCGTGCAAGACAAAATGAACACCTCGGCGTGCAAATGGGTAGACTGGGATCAAACAAGAATACCGGCGGCAAACAGAGTGGATATGGGCGGCGGCGTACGACGCGCCGCCCGCTTGGAGCTGATTGATGTCTTCCAGTCCGTTGCGTCACCGGATCGGCCAGGGTGAGCCGATCGGTCTTTTCTGGATGGCGCTTGGTTCGCCGGCCGTGATCGAACTCGCCGCGCAGGCGCGGCCCGATGTCATCGTCATCGACGCGCAGCACGGCTTGTGGGATCGCATGTCGACCGAGGCCGCGGTCGGCCTCGCCACGCGGTTCGCCCCGGTCCTTGTCCGCGTCGCGGAAAATTCCGCCAGTGCCATCGGCCACGCGCTCGACGCCGGCGCCGAAGGCGTGATCGTGCCGCTGATCGAGACCGACGCCGAGGCCGCGGCTGCGGTCGCCGCCGCGCGGTTCCCGCCCGAGGGCCTGAGATCCGGGGGCGGCGTGCGTCCGCTCGGCCGCGATTTCTCACACTATTATGTCGATGCGATCCGGCGTACCGTGGTCGGGGTGATGATCGAGACCGTGCGCGGGGTGCGCAATGCCGCGGCCATCGCCAATACGCCCGGCGTCGATTTCGTGCTGATCGGCACCGGCGATCTTGCGGTGTCGCTCGGCGGCTTTCCGCATGTCGATGCGCGGCATGGCGCGGCCTGCGCCAATATCCTGCAGGCCTGCAAGACCGCGGGCGTCGCCTGCGGCATCTACACCGGCAATGCCCGCGCGGCAGCGGCGCGGCGCGACGAGGGCTATCCGATCGTGGTGGTGGCCAACGACATCGACATTGTCGGCAGCGGCTTCGCCACGGCCATGAAGACGTTCACCGGCGTAGGTGCCGCGACCGTGACCACGACAGCCCAGGGCTCCACTGACTCCACTGCTGCTCCGGTTGGCAATCTTGCCACAGAAGAGGATGACAACGTGTCGGACCTCCTGCTCAAATTCGCTTCCTTCATCGCCGACGGCCGCATCAAGGTCGTCGACCTCACGCAGACCTTGAAGCCGTCGACGCCGGTGATCCAGTTGCCGCCGCCGTTCGCGCCGTCCGATCCGTTCCGGATTTCGGAGATCTCGCGCTATGACGAGCGCGGCCCGGCCTGGTACTGGAACAACATCGCCTGCGGCGAACATACCGGCACGCATTTCGATGCGCCGGCGCATTGGGTCACGGGCCAGCATTATCCCGACGGCTATACCGACACCGTCTCGGTGCAGCGCTTCATCGCGCCTGCGGTGGTGATCGATTGCACCAAGGAAGCCGCGGCCGACGAGAAATTCCTGATCGAGCCCGCGTTCATCGAGGCGTGGGAATCAAAGCACGGCCGCATCCCGGACGGCGCCTGGGTGCTGATGCGTACCGACTGGTCGAAGCGCCAGGGCGATCCGGAGAAATTCCTCAACATGAAGGAAGACGGCCCGCATGTGCCGGGGCCGTCGGCCGCTGCGGTGCGCTTCCTCGTGCAGCAGCGCAATGTCAACGGCTGGGGCGTGGAAGCGGTCGGCACCGATGCCGGGCAGGCCTTCGCCTTCGAGCCGGCCTTCCCGGCGCATCATCTGATGCATGGGGCCAACAAGTTCGGCCTCGCCAGCCTGTGCAATCTCGATCAGTTGCCGCCGACCGGCGCGATCCTGATCACCGCGCCGCTGAAGATCGAGAAAGGTTCGGGCAGCCCGCTGCGGGTGCTGGCGCTGGTGCCGGCGTAAGTTTCGGCGAGCGCACCCGAGGCAGGGAGAAGTCCCCGCGTTTCACGGGGACGATTGCTCAGAACGGCACCACCAGCCCGTCCATCGGCGCGTCGCAATTGACGAGGTCGACGCGCTTGAAGGCGATGCGGGTGTCGCCGCCGGTGGTGACGAGCGTATGCCAATAGGTGCCGGCGAAGATGCGCTGCTCCTCGCGGCGGTATTCCACGATCATGAACTTCGAGCGCACCTTGGTGGTGTTCCCCTCGGCGCTCTCGATCGTCACATTGGTGACCAGGCGGGTTGTGCGTGAGCGCGGCTCCTGCGAGTAGATCTTCGGGCTCGACAGCCGCCGCACGCGGGTCTCGAGCAGGCGCCGGTCGTCATACATCAGCGAGATCGTGTCGAGCGGGCTGGCCTGATCGGGCTCGATCGGCACCCAGTAATGCGCCTCGGGCGTGAACAGCGTCAGCCATTCGTCGTAGCGCGCCTCGTCGAGCAGGCGCGCTTCGTGAAGGAGGAAATCCTCGGCGTCGGCGCGCGACAAGGTGCTTCCGGGATTGCCAGTTGCGGTCATGCGGGCAGGGGCGGTCATGCGCTGGCCTTCATCTCGTTCGCGGACGCGGTCTCGCCCAGCATATAGCCGCGCCAGGCGTCGAACATGTTGCGGATATAGACTTCGCTGGTGGAGTTCTTGCCTTTGAGGCCGCCGAACTCATCGCGGACATCGGAGAGATAGCCGCGGCCGATCTCGACCCATTCGGCGCCTTCGCTCGCAAGCCCGATGCCGACGCGATTGTAGATTTCCAGATCGTCGGTCAGCACCAGCGAGCCGGTGCCGTTGACGATATTGGCGAAGGCGACGGTGTTGCGGAACATCTGCTCCGGCGCGCCCTTGAGCTTGAAATTATAGGTGCAGACCAGCGTGCGGTTGACGGCGATCGGATGGATGACGCGGAGCTGCTGGAACGAGCTCATGAAGGACAGGTTCGGATAGAGGTTGGAGTTCCAGCGCCGCACCTCGAGGATGCGCTTGACCTCGTCCTTGCCCTTCTTGGCTTCCAGGATCGCGATGTATTCGCGGAACAGCGGGTCTTCCATCGAGGCGACCAGCTTCTTGTCGTCGTGATAATCGCCGAGATAGGAGTGGCCGTTCGGATAGGTCCAGATGCCGACCTGGTTCTCCCAGAACGAATAGGGCGCTCCGTTCTGCCGCATCTGGCGGATCGCGATCTCGCCGGTGCCGTCGGAATAGACCTCGTCGCTCTGCTGCTGCGCGGCGTCGATCGACGAGCGATGCGTGAACCACGGATGCGCGGCGTCGCAGAGGTTTTCCAGATAGAGCTTCCAGTTGGCGTTATAGACATGGCGGAACACGCCGCCCGCCATTTCGATCTCGCCGTCCGGGGCGCGGTCGACCATGTCGTCGATCGAAGTCGCCATATAGCCGAGATGCTCCTTCAGGCTTTTGCCTTCGGGCGACTGGTTCATGAAGATGAAGCCGCGATAGCTCTCGACCCGCGGAACCTGCGTCATCGCGGTGCGCGGGCACTTGGTGTCGAAGTCCTGCGGATAGCCGTGATTGAGCGGCACCGCCTTCAGCCGGCCGTCGAGGTGATAGGTCCAGCCGTGGTAGACGCACTGGAATTCCTTGGCGTGCCCGCAGTCGGAGGCGACGACCATCGCGCCGCGATGGGCACATTGGTTGTGCAGGACCCGCAGCGTGCCGGTCTCGTCGCGGGTCACCACCATGGCCTTGCGGCCGACCTGGGTCAGAAAATAGTCGCCGGGATTGCGAACCTGGCTTTCATGGCCGACATAGAGCCACGCTTGGCCGAAGATGCGTTCCATCTCCAGTTCGAAAATTGCCGGATCGGTGTAGAGTTTGCGATGCACGCGCGCGGGCTGAACCGCACCGGCGAGATCGTTCGGGGAGATGGTTTGCATGGCGGATGATCCTCACGGCCCGGACGTCTGGAACTGGAATAGGACCAAACGATACTGCGGAGTATCGTTTGCGGCAAGCAAGGAATCGAAGAATCGTGGCCTTCGCTCTCGATAAAGCCGCGGCCGGAAGCCGCAACGGCCTGTCCGACAGGAAGCGCGAAGCGATCCTCAAGGGCGCGAAATCGGTGTTTCTCAAGCACGGCTTCGGCGACGCCAGCATGGATGAGGTGGCCGCCGCCGCCGGCGTGTCGAAAATGACGGTGTACCGGCATTTCGGCAGCAAGGAGGACCTGTTCGCGGGGGTCATCACCGAACTCTGCCAGCACATCGTGGCGGAGGAGATCGAGCAGATCTTCGCCCTGCCGCTGCGAGCGGCGCTGCGCGCCTATGCCCGCAAGATGACCGACATCGTATTCGCCCGCGACACCGCCGAACTGCATCGCATCGTGATTGCGGAGAGCCGGCGCTTTCCGAAGCTCGGCCGGCTGTTCTACGAGACCGGCCCGCAGGCCTGTATCGACGCGCTGGAAGCCTATTTCATCCGGCAGAAGGACGATCCGGCCTTGAAGGTCAGCGATCCGCGGCGCGCGGCGGAGGAGTTTCTCGAATTGCTGCGCGGCTATTCGCACCTGAAGATGCTACTCGGCATCGACAAGGCCCCGTCCCCGCGCCACATCGAGGCCCGGATCGAGAGCGCCGTGCGGCATGTGATGGCGTGAATTCCGGAGTCGTCCCAGCGAAGGCGGGTGAGGGGGCGACTCCGAGTGAGGATCAATTGCCCCTCACCCGGCTCGCATTCGCTCGCCACCCTCTCCCCGTAAGCACGGGGAGAGGGAAGTACTCAAATCCCGCCAGCGGCGCGTTTGGGCATGTAGTGCAGCACCCGCAGTTCGGCGAGAATCACCAAGAGATACGCAATGCCGCCGACAACCGTCAGCATGATGATGGTCACGAACACCATGGCGGTGTTGCCCTGGCCTTCGCCAAACGAGAGCAGGTAGCCGAGGCCCGAATTGCCACCCACCAGCTCGCCGACCACAACGCCGATCACGGCGAGTGTCGAGCCGATGCGAAGCCCGGCGAACAGCGGCGGCAGCGAGGCGGGGAACTCGATTTTCCAGAAGATCTGCGTGCGGCTGGCCTTGAACGAGCGCGCCAGATTGATCAGGTCGGGATCGACGCCGCGGACCGCGGTCAGCACGTTGACCATGACCGGGAAGAACACGATCAGGATCGCGACCAGGATCTTCGGATAGATCGTGAAGCCCATCCACAGGATGAACAGCGGCGCGAAGGCGATCTTCGGCGCGATCTGAAGGGCGAGGATATAGGGCGACAGCGCGAATTCCGCGGTTGGCGACATGCCGAGCAGATAGCCGATCAAGGCGCCGAGCAGGCTGCCGAGAATGAAGCCGACCAGCACCTCGAAGGCGGTGATGCCGGTATGATAGGGCAGCGCGGCCACGTTCCACATCCGCACGAATTCCTTGAAGGTCGCGGACAGCGGCGGCACGATATAGGTGGGGATGTTCAGAAGTCCCGGCCCCCATTCCCAGGCGGCCAGAAACACGATCAGCATCGCGATGCTTGCGATAGTGCCGCGGCGGACAAGCGCCGAACGGTCGCTATTCATCAGACAGGCTCCTTTTGCGCCGTTTCTTGGGCGGGATGTTCGCCGATATCAAGTTTGTCCATCAGGCGGGCGATATAGCCTGCGACCTTCGGGTCGCGCCTGCGTTGCAACGGGTGATCGCGGCCCGGGATGTCGATGACGATCTCGTCGATGATGCGGCCGGGCCGCTTGCTCATCACCAGAACGCGGTCGGACAGGATCACGGCCTCGAGCAGATCGTGGGTGATCAGCAGCGCGGTCTTTTTTGCCTGCATCAGCGTCTGTGCCAGATCGTGCTGCAGCATGATGCGGGTCTGGGCATCCACCGCCGAGAATGGCTCATCGAGCAGCAGCACTGACGGATCGACCGCCAGCGTGCGGGCGAGCGCGGCGCGCTGGCGCATGCCGCCCGACAGCTGATGCGGGTAGCGTTCGGCGAATTCGCCGAGCTTGAAAGCCTGCAGAAGTTCCCGCGCCTTGCGCCGGCTGTCGGCGGCGTTGAGCTTGCGGATTTCGGTTCCCAGCAGCACGTTCTGCTCGATGGTCCGCCACGGCAGCAGCAGGTCCTTCTGGAGCATGAAGGCGACATGGTCGTTCGGACCTTCGACGCGCTCGCCGTCGATACGGGCCTCGCCCTCGCTCGGCGCATAGAGGCCTGATCCGATATTGAGCAATGTGCTCTTGCCGCAGCCACTCGGGCCGATCAGCGAGATGACCTCGCCGTCGGCGACCGAGAAATCGACATTTTCGATTGCAGTGACGGTGGCGCCTTTTGCACCCGCGAAACGCATAGTGACATTACGATATTCGAGCCGCTTCATGCGACGATCATCCGCCCTTGGCTTGTCAGAGACTGCGACACCGGGAGCAACATTCAGACCAATTGTTCGGCATGGCAGCACGTAGCGCCCCGCGAGACTGTCGAGTATAGTAAGTTTGGTCCGCGGGTGTCACGTCTGCGGAAACGGGGCATACTGTCACGAGCAGCAGCAGGAATTTCAGTCCATGACCGCTTCGACTTCTACCATCACAAGACGACTGGCGATCGCCGCCTGCGCCGCAATGCTCGGAACCGGCCTTGCTGCACCGCAAGCGCTGGCGCAGGAGAAGGTAACGTACCTGTTTCCGGCCCCGCCGATCCTGCCGGCCTTCGCGCCGCTGCAGCTTGCCAAGGGCAAGGGCTATTTCAAGGACGTCGGGCTGGACGTCGATTTCCAGGTGGCGCGCGGCGGCGTTGAAGTCGCCAAGATGGTTGGCGCGGGCAATGCGCCGATCGGCGGCATCGTCGGCGACGGGCCGATCATGGTGCGCGCCAACGGCGTGCCGGTGAAGATCGTCGCCATGTTCGGCGGCAAGGGCTTCATGCAGACCGTGGTGCGCGAAGACTCAGGGATCGAAAAGCCGGCCGACCTCAAGGGCAAGACGCTGACCGTGCTGTCGTTCCAGGACACCACGTTCTACGCGCTGATCGGTCTGCTCGCGAGCGCGGGCCTGACCCAGAACGACGTCAACGTGCAGCAGGCCGGTCCGACCGGCGTGTGGGAATCGGTCGCCACCGGCAAGTCGCAGGGCATGGCGGGCGTGCCGGACTGGCTGGCGCTGGTTCAGGCCACCGGCACCAAGGTCAAGGTGATCCCGACCGATCAATATTTCCCGCATCTGGCGCAGGGCATCGCGGTTTCTGACGAGATGATCAAGAAGAACCCGCAGATGATCCAGAAATTCGTCAGCGCGGCGATGCGCGGCATGAAGGACGTGATGGACGACCCGAACAAGGCGGCGGAGGATTTCGTGAAATTCGTCCCGACCTGGCAGGGCAAGGAGCAGGTGGTGAAGGACGCGCTCAACTTCTACGCCAAGCACGTCTATGTCGATCAGAAGCGTCTCGGCGAGATCAATCCGGACCGCCTGAGCAAGCTGCAGGATTTCTACCTGGAAAAGGGCTTCATCCAGAAGAAGACCCCGGTCGAGGAACTGTATAGCAACCAGTTCATCAAGTAGCCTTCGTCATTCCGGGACGGCGCTTCGCTGGCAAGTTTACGCAGCCCGCGTAAACTTGGCAGCGTGAGCCGGGCCCGGAATCCATAACCACTACCGGGAGCATGGATTCCGGGCCCGCGCCTTTCAGGCGCGTCCCGGAATGACCAGACTGACTGTCATGCAAACCAAACGACATGCCGAGGTCGTCGGCGGCGGATTTTCCGGCCTTGCGGCCGCCTGTGCGCTGGCGCAGCGGGGCTGGAGCGTGCGGCTGCATGAGCGCTCGCGCGAACTGCGGCCGAGCGGCGCGGGCATCTATATCTATGAGAATGGCCTGCGGGTGTTGGAGAAGCTCGGCGCCTATGACGAGGCGGTGAAGGGCGCGCCCTTCGCGCATACCCGCGAGATGCGGGACGAGCATAATCGCGTGCTGTCGGTGCATCGCTGGGACCCTTCGAAGCGCGTGTTCAGCGTGGTGCGCCAGCGCGTCATCAATGCGATGGCCGAGGCGGCGCGCAAGAATGGTGTCGAGATCGTGCTCGGTTCGGAGGCGGTCGCGGCGGAGCCGGACGGCATCCTCGTCATGGCGGACGGGCGGCGGCTGAAGGCCGACCTGATCGTCGCCGGCGATGGGGTGAATTCGAAAATCCGCGACTCGCTCGATCTGGTCGCGAGGCGCAAGCCGCTGCCGGACGGCGCGATCCGGGTGCTGATCCCGCGCACGCCGGAAGAGATGGCGTCGGGCGATGGCGGCACCACGATCGAGAACTGGTCGGGCAGCCGGCGCATCCTCTACACGCCGGTGAGCGAAACCGAACTCTATATCGCGCTGACCATGCTGCATTCCGACGAGATCGGCCGCCGCACGCCGATCGACAAGGCCGAATGGAAGCGCGCGTTCCCGCATTGGACCGAACTGATCGACCGCATCACTGACGACGCGCGCTACGACCGCTTCGAATACATCCGGTTGCGGCACTGGTCGGCGGGTCGCGTGGCCGTGCTGGGCGATGCCGCGCATGCGCTGCCGCCGAACATCGGGCAGGGGGCAGGCTGCTCAATGATGAATGCGCTGTCGCTCGCCTATTATCTCGATCGCGAGAAGGACATGGCGACCGCGCTCGAGGTCTGGGAAAAGAACGAGCGGCCGCTGACCGAGCACACCCAGCGCATCTCGGTGTTCCTCGGCCTGCCGACGACGTGGCCGACGCCGCTGCGCCGCGCCTTCCTGACGCTTGCGGGCAAGTCGAAATGGATGATCGCGCAGCGCACCAAGACCGCGCGGCATATCCCGACGGGGACGTAGGCGCCTCGTCACCCGCGGGCTTTGACCCGCGGGTCCATCATCTTCGCCAGATGGATTGCCGGGTCACGCCGCTGCGCGTCGGCCCGGCAATGACCGAGCTCTACTTCGCCGGCTCCATCGCCGCGGCGCTCTCCGTCTTCGCGGTATAGGTCGGGGTGCCGACCCAGCCGTGCTTGGAGATGTCGAACACGACGCCGTCCTGATCCTTGAACTTCTTCTCGAAATTGCCGTGCTTGGCATCGCCGAAATCGAAGAAGAACGAACCGCCGGCGTCCTTGATCCATTGCTCGGTCGCGGCGAGGTCGGCGACCTGGAAACCGCAATGGTTGGCGCCGGGCTTGAACTTGTCGGCCGGCATGTTCGGACAGATCAGCGCCAGATTGGTGGTGCCGTCGGTCAGATAGACCGCAGAGCCCATCGGCTGATGGTCGTAGCCAAGATGCGTCAGCCCGAACACCGCCTGATAGAACGCGGCCTGCTTTTCGAGATCTCGCACGAACAGCGCCATGTGCTTGATCCGGCCTTTCAGGTCGGCCTGCGGCACCAGCGTTTCGTCGAGGAAGGCATGCGCCGGGTCGGCCTTGATCTTGCGGCCGTCGGTGCCGACCCAGCCATTCTCCGAAATGTCGAAGATGATGCCTTCGGGGTCCTTGAACTTGCGTTCGAAATTGCCTTTGCGCTCGTCGCCGAGGTCGAAGAAGAACCGGCCGCCGTGCTGCTCGATCAGCGCCTGCGTCTCCTTCATGTTTTCGACCTGGAAGCCGAAATGATTGGCGCCGATCTGGCCTTCCGGCCGGTCGCCGAAATCATGGCCCTTGTCGCCCTTGAAGTTGAGCAGCGCGAGATTGATGGTGCCGTCGCCCATGTAGATCGCCGAGCCGATCGACAGGTCCTCGCGGCCGTGCCGCTTCAGGCCAAAGACGTCGCCGTAGAAGGCCGCCGCCTTGTCGAGATCGCCGACACAAACCGCAAAATGACGCAGCCTCGCCATGATGGCCTCCGCAACTATCCGATGCATTCGATTGAATGGATTATAGAACTGAACGGATGCGGATGAAATAGCAGCCGCGGCGCGCGCTCGACTTGATGTCGCGCAAGGTCGTGGCCTGGATTGTCGTCAGGCACGTGGATGCGCGGCATCTGTTCGGCGCCGGACCGTAGTCGCCGGCATCGCCCGCATTCGCGGGCGACGCCGGAAGCGATGCTAGATCACGACCGCACGCGTCTGCTGCTCGATCAGCCGCACCAGCGACAGCGCGGTCAGTTCCGACGACTTCGGATTGGTCGCGAGCGCATTGTTTTCCAGCGTGATGGTCATGCGGCCGAAGCCGCCTTCCGCCGAGATGGTGTGTCCGTTCAATTGCGCGGCGGGATCGGCGATCAGTTCGACCCGGGTTCGGTCGAGCCCGATGCCGGCGAGCGAGGTGACCACGGTGGCATTGGCGTTCTGCGGATATTGGCTCGCAGCGTCCCGCGCCGTGCCCTCGAAGAACACCGTCCGCTCGCGCAGCGCGGCGAGGTCCAGCAGCTTCTCGGCCGGCGTGCCCTTCCAGGCCACCGGCGGCTTGACGATCCGGTGCGTGACCGCGTCGAGACCGAGCACGGCGGCGCCGGCCAGCGCATCGATGCCGCCGATGGCGCCGGATGGAACCAGGATGCGGCTGCGGTGCTGCGCGGCGATGTCGGCGAGCCGCGGCAGCAGCGCGTCGTCACAGAACGCCGAGGTTGAGGCGATGATCATCGCAGGCGCCGCCGCAAGCGCGGCGGGCGCCCAGGCGTCGATCGCGGCACGGCCGGCCGCCTCGATTACGAGATCGGGCTTCAGCGCCGCGAGTTCCGACGGGGCGCCGAGGAACGGAACGCCGGCCGGGATGCGTGCGCGCTCAGCCGGATCGTCCTTGGTCGCGACCGCTACAATGTCCACCGGCGCTTTGCGCGCCTTGAGAAGATCGGCGACGCGGGAATTGATCGCTCCGAATCCGATGAAAACAACACGCAACCGACCGTCCATGCTTACTCCGCTGCTTCAGCCTGCTCGCCAGGCGGAGTCATGCGCTTCAGGATTGCATCGACGCCCGCCTGCCACGCCGTCCATGGCGCTTCGCGATAATTGTGGTTGCGTACCACGAAGGAGGCGCCAGGGAAGAACTTTTCGTACTGCAGATGCCGCCCGCCGAGTTCGGAGCCAACGATGTCCCAGGCCAGCCGGAACAGCTTCATCCGGTCCAGCGCGTTCATATGCGGGGTCTGCCAATAGGTGCGGAACTGTGCGCCGAGAACCTCGTCTTCCAGCACCGAGCCGTCGCCCGGCATCTGCAGCATGCCGCCGCCGCAAAGTTCGCGCAGCGTGTCGATCACCGCGGAATAATTTTCCACGCCCCAGTTCAGGCCGGCGTACATCATGCGGCGGTTGAAGGTGACATAGCCCTTGGCCGGCCATTCCTCGCAGGCCTCGATCTGGCCGGCGACGACGGCTTCCAGCATCGCTTCGAGCGCGGCGAGCCGTCCCAGCGTCTCGCGCACCGCCGGTACTTCCGCCGCGCCATTCGCCTGCGCGATCCGGCTGCACAATCCGACCAGGAATTGTATCTTCACCATCAGGCGCACGTTGGAATGGTGGTTGCCGTAGGCATGGGCGGCGGTCTCGATATAGAGCCCGCGCGACAGGGCGGGATCGTTGTGCACGAACACGCGCTCCCAGGGCACCTTGACGTTGTCGAACATCACCATGGCGTCGGCCTCATCGAACCGGAAGCTAAGTGGCGCCTCGAATTCCGACTGCGCCTGCGTGGCAAACGGCTTGCGGGACCAGAGCGACACGCCCGGCGCATTGCACGGGACAGCGAAGGTGATCGATTCCGCCTTGGCCTCGGGCGACAGCGGCAGGATGTTGCCGATCCAGATCTCGTCGGCAACGGCCGATCCGGTCGCCAGCATCTTCATTCCCGAGATGATGACGCCGTCGTCCTTTTCCGCGACCACACGGCAGGCC
>JAEWHY010000083.1 GCA_023387555.1 Pseudomonadota bacterium | reverse complement strand
CCTCTGTCATGCGCGCTTCGGTGTAACGATAGGCCGCGGCGTTATCGCCGTCGATGTTGCCGAAATTGCCCTGTCCGTCGATCAGCGGATAGCGCGAGGAGAAATCCTGCGCGAGGCGGACCAGCGCATCGTAGATGGCCTGGTCGCCGTGCGGATGGAAGTTACCCATCACGTCGCCGACGATCTTCGCCGACTTCTTCGGGGTGGTCCCGGGATCGAGCCGCAGCAGGCGCATGCCGTAGAGGATGCGGCGGTGCACGGGCTTCAGCCCGTCGCGCGCATCCGGCAAGGCGCGGTGCATGATGGTCGACAGCGCATAGGCGAGATAGCGCTCTTCCAGCGCTTCGCGCAGCGCGATTTCCTGGACGTCCTTGTCCGGCGGGGGAATCACACGTGTGGCCATGCCGTCCGGTTAACCCGGCTGGCCGCAACGGACAAGCGAACCGGCCGGTGGGCCGACCGCGAGGCTGCGCGGCGCCGAAAAACCGCCGATGCGGATGGGGTTCCGCCGGGCCAACGGGCAAAACCGGTCAGAAATTGCAGTTTTTCACTAAATTTCATTCCGGATGGAGACGCGCCCGCAGCGTGGCTCCAGCCTTCGGGTGAGAATTCAGGCTGCGTCCGGCAACCGGCGTCTTACGGCGGAGATGAAGTGCGCACGCGCATCCGATAGCGCCAGCCCGCGCGGCTCCAGGACATAGCGGGCGAGGAAGAACGCAGTCAGCGCGAAGCCATCCGCAAGCTCTTTCGCGTCGATATGGTCGGCATGTCCGGTGACGAACGCCGGCAGCGGCAGCATCCGTTCGCGCCACGGTTCACCCGCCTCCCGCGATACCGCCCGCCCCGACTTCGGCGATACATAGACAAGGTCGGACGACGCTCCGGTCGCCGCACAGGTCTCGAGATCGAGGCCAAATCCGAGTTCCGACAGCATCAGCATTTCGAAGCGCACGATCAGCGCCGCGCAAAGCAATGGCTCGTCCAGATGCGCCGTGATCGCCTCCAGCGCATCGAACACGACCTCATGCGGATCGCGCTCGGGAAGCAGGCGCGCCAGCGTCGCGATATGGGTCACCGCGAATACCGCATGCGAGTGGGAGAACAGCGAGCCGGCCCGCAGCGCGATCGGTTCGATCGTATAGGTGCCGAGATGATCGTCGATCCGGGCGCGCCAGTGCGCCCGCACGGCATTGGCCGGCTGCAGTACCGGACGCATGCGCGATCCGGCGCCGCCGCGCACCAGTCCGAGATGGCGCCCGTGACCGCGCGTCATCAATTCGAGAATGGCATTCGCCTCGCCGTGCCGCCGGATACCGAGGACGAATCCCTCGTCGCTCCATTGCATGCCGAAGAGATGGGACATCGGGCCGGCAAAGTCGAGCGGCAGGCCTGCGTCCCACTGAGACTATTTCAGTTCCACCCAGACCGGCGCATGATCGCTCGCGCCCTCGCGGCCGCGCTCGGCCCGGTCCACGCCGGCCCCCTTCAGCCTCGTGGCAAGGATCGGCCCAAGCAGCAGATGGTCGAGCCGCAGGCCGGCATCGCGCGGCCAGCGGTTCCGCTTGTAGTCCCAGAACGTATAGACCCGATCCGCCGGATGCGTGGTGCGGATCGCGTCGGTCCAGCCCTGCTTGAGGAGGCGCGCATAGGCGGCCCGGCTCTGCGGCTGGACCAGCGCGTCGTCGTCCCAGGACCTCGTCGGATAGATATCCGCCTCGGTCGGCACGACGTTGTAATCGCCGATCAGCGCGACCGGCACCTCTGCTTTCAATAGCTTGCGGGCGTGCGCTGACAGACGCCTGAACCATTTCAGCTTGTAATCGAATTTCGGCCCCGGCTGCGGATTGCCGTTCGGCAGATACAGGCAGCCAATCAGGACGCCATCGACCGCCGCTTCGATATAGCGGCTCTGCACGTCCTCACGATCGCCCGGCAAGGCCAGCCGCGTCACCACCGGCGCGCCGCGGCGCGACAGGATGGCGACCCCGTTCCAGCTCTTCTGGCCGCGCCAGACCGCATCGTAGCCGGCCTTGCGCAGCGCGTCGGCGGGGAAGTCCGCATCGGTGCATTTCAGCTCCTGCAGGCCGACGATGTCGGGTTTGGTGCGCTTCAACCACTGCAGGAGGTTCGGCAGACGCCGGTTGACGTTGTTGATGTTCCAGGTCGCGATCTTCATGCCGGAGCCGCGACCCACGCCTCAGCCGTCCTTCGGGAAGTCCAGCCCCATCTCGCGATAGCGCTCCGGATCGTCGCCCCAGCCCTGGCGGACCTTGACGAACAGGAAGAGGTGGACCGGCGCCTCGACGATCTCGGCGATTTCCTTGCGCGCTTCGGCGCCGATCGCCTTCAGCGTCTGGCCGCCCTTCCCGATCACGATCTTCTTCTGGCTGTCGCGCTCGACATAAATCGTCTGCTCGATGCGCACCGAGCCGTCCTTCTGCTGGGTCCAGGCCTCGGTCTCGACCGTGGACTGATATGGAAGCTCCTGATGGAGGCGATGGAACATCTTCTCCCGGGTGATCTCGGCGGCGAGCTGGCGCAGCGGCGCGTCCGACATCTGGTCCTCGGGATAGAGCCACGGCCCCGGCGGCACTTCCTTGGCCAGCCACGTCCGCATCTCGTCGACGCCATCGCCGGTCAGCGCCGACACCATGAAGGTGGCCGCGAAGACGACGCGCTCGTTGAGGGCCGTCGCCAGCGCCAGCAAGGACGGCTTGTCGGTCACATCGACCTTGTTGAGCACAAGGAATTTGCGGCGCGGGGCGCTGGCGAGCTTGTTCAGGATCGCGTCGGCTTCCTCATCCACGCCCTTGCGGGCATCGATCAGGAGGCCCACCAGATCGGCGTCCTGCGCGCCGGACCAGGCGCTCGTCACCATCGCGCGGTCGAGCCTGCGCTTGGGCGCAAAGATGCCCGGCGTATCGACGAAGATCAGTTGCGAGGCATCTTCGATCACGATGCCGCGGACCGGCATGCGCGTGGTCTGCACCTTGTGGCTGACGATCGAGACCTTGCTCCG
>JAEWHY010000403.1 GCA_023387555.1 Pseudomonadota bacterium | reverse complement strand
CTTTCCTTCGGCTGCGCGCTTCTTCGCGTAGCGAATGAAGTCCTGGAGCGTCCTGACTTCGGAATCCGGCCTGACGAGCAACGCATCGGTCGTCTCCGCAAGCTGGACGACCGGTTTGAGATCGTTCAACGGATCGACGCTGTCCTTGGGGCGAAGGCTTGGTGCCGCGGTCACGCCGTCAGTGGTCAGCAACAATGTGTAGCCATCGGGCGCGGATTTGGCGACGTGATTGAACGCGATGTTCCCGCCTGCGCCCGGCCGGTTCTCTGTCACCACCGTGCCAAAAGACGTCTTCAGCGGCTCCTCCAGCAAGCGGCTGAGAATATCCAGCCCACCGCCGGCCGAACCGCCCACCACGATGCGCACCGGGCGCTGCGGGTAATCGGTATCATTGGTTTGCGCAAAGCTGAGCGTCGCTCCGATCGCAAGTGTGGCTGCCAGTGCGGCAGTAACAAAACGTTTCATGAAAACGGCCCGATTGAAAATGTCGATGACCGCGATTTATCACGCGCTTCGGCCGCATTGAGCGGGCCCGCTCAAATAACAATATCCTTGTTCGCGAAGACGGGTGCTGTAGCCGATTTCATGCGGCTCGGCGCCTCCGTCCAGAACAACGTCCTGCCCTCGCGGCAATCACGCCTGGCGCGACAGTCATCGAAGCATCCGGGACGCCATCATCGACGCATCCCGGACGCCATGACCCTCCAGCGCGGCTGGCAACCATTTCGCCGGATGTCGGATCACTACTTCCCTTGCATCATCGCGCCAGCCTTTTGGATGGCCTCCGAGCGCAGGGTATTCGGTGCCGGCCGGAAGCGGACTCGAGAAACACGATCGTCCGACTCGGACATTGCCGCGGCCTGCTGAATTGAAGCGTCAGGCGCTCCGTGAATTAAACGCTCTATTAGCCACGATCAGAGTTCCATCCGGGCTGCCTCATACTCTCAACAGCCTTATGCGGCCGTTGAGAACGTCAGAAACCGGAAAACAGAACGCGGCGCCGCTGCACGTTCGAACAACAGCCACCCCGTCCTGATGAATCCAGTTCGATTTAAAAGGCGCGTATTTTCAACGCTTTTCATGCACTGCGATGGTCCGTTTCGCGGACACCTGAGCATCGCGCGCAAGCCCCACAACATGATCGGTATGGTTATACATTCGTTACTTGTGACATCGTTGTCACACATACCGGCGATCACGCGCCGCAACCGGATTGTGGCAGAAATTTAGACACTTCTGCCGTATTTGCCTCGTACACGAGTTTCGGGACGAACAACTCGTACGTCTTCATTTTGAAATTGAAAGGACATGGGGGAGCTCATGCGTAACGTTACAATCGCTGCCGTCGCGGCTGCTGGTATCGCGCTCGGCGCGGTTCAATCGGCTTCGGCTGCGGACATCGCCCGTCCGGTCTACAAGGCTGCGCCGGTGGTGATGGCCTACAACTGGAGCGGCTTCTACATCGGCGGCAACGTCGGCTACGGCTGGGGTAAGGGCGATGTCGACAATCTGGGTGGCATGACCTGGAACCAGGACGGCTTCTTTGGCGGTGGCCAGATCGGCTGGAACTGGCAGGCTCCCGGCTCGCAGTGGGTCTGGGGTGTCGAGGTTGACTCGCAGTGGGCCAACATGAAGGACGACGTCACGGTCGCCGGCGGCGGCATTGTGGCGAATGCCTTCAGCGAGCTGAACTACTTCGGCACCGCGCGTCTGCGTCTCGGCTATGCTGCCTGGGATCGCGCGATGGCCTACGTCACCGGCGGTCTCGCCTGGGGCACCAACGAGATCGGCGCAAGCGTCGCGGCCGGACCGTTCCTGGCTGGCACCAGCCAGTCCAACACCCACGTCGGCTGGACCATCGGCGGTGGTGTCGAGTGGGCGCTGCTCGACAACTGGTCGGCCAAGGTTGAGTACCTGTATCTCGACCTCGGCAATAAGGATTATTTCGGTGGCCCGGTCGCTGGCGGATTCGATGCCGACGTGACCGCTCACACCGTGAAGGTCGGCCTGAACTACCGTTTCGGCTACAGCAAGGCTCCGGTCGTCGCCCGCTATTGATCGGTCCGAGCTCTCCCGAACTTGAAAGCCCCGGCGAAAGCCGGGGCTTTTTTCGTATCGGCTGACGATTAAGCCCGATGCTCGGCCGCGGCGCGGTCGGCGATCGCGGCAAGAACCTGCGCATCGGCGGTGAAGTCCGCGTCCATCCAGGCCGACTCGGCGGCGCGCAATGCCGCGCCGAGTTCCGGCCCCTGCGGAACGCCACGCGCCATCAGATCGGCGGCAACGATCGGACAGGACGGCGGCTGCCAGTTCTCGGGCAGCGCCCCGAGTGCGCGCCAGCGCGGATCATCCGCACTGTCCTGCGAACGGCTCCAGCCGAGCAGCACGCGATCCGTGAAACCGGCCGGACCCGCCCGATAGAGGAGCACGCGCGCAGCCTGCCCCGTCAGAGCCGTGCCGAAGGAGCGCCAACCCTCCGCCATGCTCCGCAACCGGTCCCGCTCCGCATTCGACAGCCGCAAACGCTCGAACAGCCGCTCCGCATCTTCCGCGATGGATGCCGAGAGCGCTCCCAGCCTGCGAATCGCATCCGGCGTCTCGGCCATCGCGGTCTCGATCGCGATCATCTTCGCGAACGAGGGGAGATAGGGCACGCCGCCGAGGATCATGCCCATCAGCCCGGCGTCGGCCATGATCCCGATGGCATCGGCGGCGCGCCGCGCTAGGAGGAGCCTTAGCAATTCCATGCGCACGCGCTCGCGCGACAGCGTGTTCAGGCCGTCGCGGGCAACGATGCAGGCGTGGAGCGCCGCCGCATCGGGCGCACC
Source organism: Pseudomonadota bacterium (assembly GCA_023387555.1). Classification (GTDB taxonomy): domain Bacteria; phylum Pseudomonadota; class Alphaproteobacteria; order Rhizobiales; family Xanthobacteraceae; genus Pseudorhodoplanes. The sequence continues at coordinate 7,636 of JAEWHY010000403.1, read as the reverse complement.
CTCGCCGTAAGCCGCGTAAAACCGGAAGAAGCGCAGGATGCGCAGATAATCTTCTGCGATGCGCTCTGATGCATCGCCGATGAAGCGCACGCGGCGTGCATCGAGATCGGCAAGTCCGCCGACATAATCGTGCACCACGCCGTCGCGCGACACCGACAGCGCATTGATGGTGAAGTCACGCCGCTCGGCATCGCGACGCCAGTCGCGGCCGAATTCCACCTTGGCCTTGCGGCCGTAGGTTTCGACATCCTCGCGCAGCGTCGTGACCTCGACCGGAAAGCCATCCGACAGCAGTGTGACGGTGCCGTGCTCGATCCCCGTCGGCACGGCGCGCAGATGCGCTGCCTTGGCACGGCGCAAGACTTCATCGGGCAACGCCGTCGTGGCGACATCGACCTCATGCACCGGCTGGCCGATCAGCTCGTTGCGCACTGCGCCGCCAACAACGCGCGCTTCTTCGCCGTCGCGGTCGAGCATCTGAAGAATGACCGGCACCGGTCCGCCGGTCAGCCACGCGGCGCTGCCGAGATGCGGCCGCAGCCCGCTCATTTGAAATGTCCGGGGATCAGCTTGCCATCTTCCATATGCGGCGGGACATAGGTCGAGTGGGCCGGCTGGTAGTCGAGCTGCCCGAGCAGGATGAATCCGGACACCATCAGCAGCACCGCAGCCGCGGTCAGCCAGCCCACAGTCTTCGCCGGCCAGGACTCGACCTGGAGAACGCCGGAGCGCGTCGCGTACAGGAACAGGGCATAGACAGCGAATGGCGTGAGGAACAGCAGCAGCTCGGTCAGGATCGGCCGGATCATTCGCCGTAGACCTTCTGCTGGAGGTTGCGGAAAATACCCGCCGTCACCCCCCAGATATAACGCTCTCCGAACGGAATCGCATAATAGGTCCGCGTCATGCCCTGCCACTCGCGGCTATGGGTCTGATGATTCGCCACCTCCATCATGTACGACAGCGGCACCTCGAAGGTGTTTTCGACTTCGCCTGGATTGAGGGTCAGTTCGAACGGCGGGCGCACGCGCGCCACCACCGGCACGATCCGATAGCCAAGCGTAGTCATATACACGTCGAGATAACCGATCGGCTCCACCGCTTTCCCTGACAGGCCGATTTCCTCATCAGCCTCGCGCAGCGCCGCCGCCAGCGGCGACGCGTCGGTCGCATCGATCTTCCCACCAGGAAACGAGATCTGCCCGGCATGCTGCGGCAGATGCGCGGTGCGCTGGGTCAGAAGCACCGTCGGCTCGTCGCGGTCGATCACCGGGATCAACACCGCCGCCGGTTTGATCGGACGCACCGCCGCCATGGCTTTCACCACCGGATCGGCGTCATGGTCGCCACGCTCCGGAAGCGCATCGGGATCGGACAGGCCCAACGGAGCGTCGAACGTCAGCAGGCCGCGCGCGCGATCGAAGAAATCGTTTCCGGACAAGGTGTGGGATGCGGTCTCGGTCATTCTCTTCCGCTCAAGTCCTCAAGCGCGTCGGCCCGTGCCATTGGGAAGAAGGCACCGCCGGATGCGATCCCGAACATCGGCACGCCATCGACGTCGCGCTCCTCGCCGAGTTCGACCAGATCATAGAACAAGGCACGCGTAACCTTGGCCCAGAGATCGCGGCGAACATGAAGATAGGGCTTCAGACCGCCCGAAGACTCCTCGCATTCGAAGCGCAGCGCATGCGCGGCATCGCAGGCGATCCAATCATCAACATTGGTCCGGAAATGCAAGAGCGGCCCCGACACCGTGTCCTCACGCCGCATTTCGACCGCGACGAACGGCGCGTCGTCCACGACGATGCCGATCTTTTCCACCGGCGTGACCAGGAAATACTTCTCGCCCTCGCGCTTGAGCACCGAGGCGAACAACCGCACCAGCGGCGCCCGGCCGATCGGCGTGCCAAGATAAAACCAGGTGCCGTCGGATGCGACGCGGATGTCAAGGTCGCCGCAGAACGGCGGGTTCCACAGATGAACCGGAGGCAATCCCGGACGCGTGCCGTTGCCCGGCATCTCCCGCACTGCGGCAGCGATGCCATCCAAGCCTGTGGTATTGCCCTGCCTTTGCTTCGCCATGGTTTGACCTGAGCCTGCTCCGAGCCTCAACAACGGGATCGACCGCGCAAAAGTGATCGACGCAGCAAAGCCTGACACCCGGCAAAAATAGCGTAAATTAATGCACTTTTGTCCGGTCTTCCTCGATTCGGGCAGCCGAACCCCTGGCGCAGTTGTTGCATCGCTTTCGGTAGATATATGCCCCGATGGGCGGATGGCAGAAGGAACGTGACAATGCCGGGAACCGGCGAAAGCATCGAGAAGCTGGAAGACATGATCATCCGCACCGCGGAATCGACTGCCAGCCACGCGCGGGCCGCCAGGGAAGCCATCGGCTCGGTGATCTTCGGCCAGGAGCGCGTCGTCGAACAGGCGCTCATCACCATCCTGTCCGGTGGGCATGGCCTTCTGGTCGGCGTGCCGGGCCTCGCCAAGACCAAGCTGGTCGAGACCATGGGCGTCGTCCTCGGCCTCGATGCGCGCCGCATCCAGTTCACGCCGGACCTGATGCCGTCCGATATTCTCGGATCGGAGGTCCTGGAGGAGGCACCCGGCGGCAAGCGGAATTTCCGCTTCATTCCCGGTCCGATCTTCGCGCAATTGCTGATGGCGGACGAAATCAATCGCGCCAGCCCGCGCACCCAGTCCGCGCTCCTTCAGGCAATGCAGGAATTGCATGTCACGGTTGCGGGTGCGCGCCATGACGTCCCCAGGCCGTTCCATGTCCTCGCCACCCAGAATCCGCTGGAGCAGGAAGGCACTTATCCGCTGCCGGAAGCACAGCTCGACCGCTTCCTGATGCAGATCGATGTGGATTATCCCGACCGCGATGCCGAGCGGCGCATGCTGTTCGACACCACCGGCGCCGACGAGACCAAATCGAAGGCGGCGATGAGCGCCGAGGACCTGATCGCGGCGCAGCGACTGGTGCGCCGGCTGCCGGTCGGCGAATCGGTGGTCGAAGCGATCCTTGCGCTGGTGCGTTCGGCGCGCCCGCAAGCCAATGAGCAGGACGAGGTCCGCCGGAAGATCGCATGGGGTCCCGGCCCGCGCGCCAGTCAGGCCCTGATGCTGGCGGTGCGTGCGCGCGCGCTGCTGGACGGCCGGCTCGCCCCTTCGGTCGATGACGTGGTCGCGCTCGCCGAGCCCGTCCTCAAGCATCGTATGGCTCTGACCTTCCAAGCGCGGGCCGAAGGCGACACGGTCGACGCCGTCATCGGCCAGTTGAAGTCGCGCCTTGGGTGATTGATGGCGACCGAGCCGGACGTCCTCGCCCATGAAGCCGACGCGGTTCGCCATGCCAGTGGTGCATCGCGCTCGCTGGCGGCAAGCCTGCCGCGACTGATGCTCGAATCCCGCCGGATCGCAGCCACCGTCATTCACGGGCTGCATGGACGGCGGCGCTCCGGGTCCGGCGAGAACTTCTGGCAATATCGCCGCTTCCTGTCCGGCGAGCCGGCGCGGCGGGTGGACTGGCGCCGCTCGGCGCGCGACGACAATCTTTATGTACGCGAGCAGGAGTGGGAAGCCGCGCACACGGTGTGGATCTGGCCGGACCGCTCGCCCTCAATGAACTTTGCTTCGCCGCAGTCCGCCGAGAGCAAGCTCGAACGCACGCTGGTGATCGCATTCGCGCTTGCCGAAATCCTCGTTGAGGGCGGCGAACGGGTCGGCGTGCCGGGCCTGATGCGCCCGACCGCAAGCCGCAACGTCATCGACAGGATGGCGCAGGCGATCGTCCACGACACCGCCGTGCGGACCAGCCTTCCGCCCGATTTTGCGCCCGCACCGCTGTCCGAGGTCGTGCTGCTGTCCGACTTCTGGACTCCGATTCCGGATTTTCGGCGCAGCCTCGCGCAATTGTCCGGCACGCATGCGCATATCCATGTCGTGCAGGTCGTCGATCCCGCGGAAGAAACCTTCCCGTATTCCGGACGGGTGGAATTTCTCGAACCGGAAGGCGCCGGCAGCATCACTGCCGGACGCGCGGAAACCTGGCGCGCCGATTATCTGGAAAGACTGACCGCGCACCGTGCCGCCTTGCGCGAGGAAGCGGGTCGCGCCAGTGCGAGTTTCATCATCCATCGGACTCACCGCGCCGCGAGCGAACTCGTGCTCGCCCTGCACGCCCGAATGGGCGAAAGCGGCGGTGCGCCGGCCCTCCCCGTCACAACGACGACACAAGCGGAGACGGGCGCATGATCGGCGGATTGCCGCTGGGTTTCGCGCAGCCCCTGGTGCTGCTCGGTCTGCTCAGCCTCCCGGTGCTGTGGTGGCTGCTGCGGATGATTCCGCCGCGCCCGCGCCGGATCGAATTTCCGCCGGCGCGTCTGCTGCTCGATATCGCGCCCAAGGAGGAAACCCCGTCGCGCACGCCGTGGTGGCTCACGCTTCTGCGCCTCGCGCTCGCCGCACTGCTGATCTTCGCGGCCGCCGGACCGACCTGGAATCCCTCGGTCGCAACCTCGGGCGGATCGGGACCGCTTGCGCTTCTCGTCGATGACGGCTGGGCGGCAGCGTCCACCTGGGAGACGCGCATGCGCACCGCCGATGACATGCTGGCGCGCGCCGAAGCCGATGGCCGCGCGGCTGCGATCGTTCCGATGTCGGAAGCAAACCGTACGGTTGCGCTGCAGACCGCGGCCGCGGCGCGGGTTCAGCTACAGAAATTGTCACCCAAGCCGTATGCGGTTGAGCGCGCGGACGTGCTCCCGGCATTGACGCGTTTTCTTGGCGCGACGCCGAATGCCGAACTGGTGTGGCTTTCGGACGGCGTGCATCTGGGGCGCGCGGGCGAATTCGTGAGCGGGCTTGCCGGCCTCCTCGACGGCCGCAGCATGACCGTGGTCGAGGGCGGCGTGGCGCAGGCCTTAGCGCTGAACGCCGCCGACAACAATGCCGGCGCGTTGTCGGTCAAGGTTTTGCGAGCGGCACCGGGCCGCGAACACGCCGGCAGCGTGCGCGCCTACGATCTGAAGGGGCTGCTGCTCGGCGAAGCGCCGTTCGCGATGAAACCCGGCGATCGCGAAACCGAGGCGATATTCAATCTTCCGGTCGAACTGCGCAACGACATTGCGCGGCTCGATATCGCAAGCGAACGATCGGCCGGCGCCGTGCAATTGCTCGACAAGCGCTGGCGCCGCCGCACCGTCGGCGTGATCACCGGCGCGACCGCCGATACCGCGCAGCCGCTCCTCGCATCGACCTTCTACCTGCAGCGCGCCTTGTCGCCGTTCGCCGATGTGCGGATGGGCGAACGTATCTCGCCGTCGGACATGGTGGTGCGCTTCATCGACCAGAATGTGCCGATGCTGATCCTCGCCGATGTCGGCAACGTGGTGGGCAGCGCCAGAGAGCGCCTCGCTCGCTGGGTTGCGGATGGCGGCGTGCTGGTGCGCTTCGCCGGCCCGCGGCTTGCCGCGTCCGACGACGAACTCGTCCCGGTTCGGCTGCGGCGCGGCGGACGCACGCTCGGCGGCTCGTTGTCATGGGAGAAGCCCCAGCCGCTCGCCGCCTTCACGCGCGAAAGCCCGTTCGGCGGCATGCCGGTGCCCGGCGACGTCACCGTCAACCGTCAGGTTCTCGCCGAACCCGATTCCGGGCTGGCCGAGCGCAGCTGGGCAACGCTCGCGGACGGCACACCACTGGTGACCGGCACGCGCCGCGGCAAGGGCATGATCGTCCTGTTCCATGTGACGGCCGACACCCGTTGGTCCGACCTGCCGCTGTCCGGCTCCTTCGTCGAAATGCTCAAACGCCTCGTCGCGCTTGCGGGCTCGACCGCGACCGCCGAACAGGCGAACGCCGAACTCGACCGCGAGACGCTGGCCCCTGCCCGCACCCTCGATGGTTTCGGCGCCATCGGCGCGCCGCCCGGCACCGCGAAGCCGGTGCCGGCGAACTACGCCGGCCGTGCCACCGGCGATCATCCGCCCGGCTTCTACGGGCCGCCGGAGGGCCTGCTTGCGGTGAACACCTTGCTCGCAACCGACAAGCCGGAGGTGATCGACGTCGCACCGCTCAATGCGCGCCGCGACATCTATCGCGTGAGCGAGCCGGTCGATCTCCGCGGTCCGGTTTTCCTCGCTGGGCTTGGTCTCTTGCTGCTCGATGCGCTGGTGGTGTTCTGGCTCGCCGGCGGCCTCAGCCGGCTGACGCGCCCGCGCCGCCGCGCCGCGGCCACGAGCCTCGTGCTCGCCGTAGCCCTCACCGGCTTCGCCTTCGACGGATCGCCGGCGCAGACACCGGCACCGCAACAGCGCACGGCCAAAGTCGCGCCGTCCGCGACACCCGACGATTTCGCGATGAAGGCCGCGAATGAAACCAAGCTGGCCTATGTGATCACCGGGGATGCCGAAACCGACGCGATCAGCAAGGCGGGACTGAGCGGGCTGACGATCTTCCTCGCGCAGCGCACCGCGCTCGAAGGCGGCGAGCCGATCGGCCTCGACATCGCCCGCGACGAACTCAACTTCTTTCCGCTGATCTACTGGCCGATTGTGCCGGGCGCGGCCAAGCCCTCACCCGAAGCGCTGGCGCGGATCGATGCCTACATGAAACAGGGCGGCACGGTGCTGTTCGATACCCGTGACGCGATCATGGCGCCGCCCGGACCGGGCGGCGAGGCGCGCAGTCCCGGAATGCTGGCGCTGCGCGAGATCCTGGCCTCGCTCGACATTCCCGAACTCGAGCCGGTGTCCAAGGATCACGTCCTCACCAAGACCTTCTACCTGCTGCGCGACTTCCCCGGCCGCTTCAACACCGGCCAGCTCTGGGTCGAAGCCCTGCCGGAGCAGGAGGACCTTGATGGCGAAAGCGAAAACAGACGACCGGCACGCGCTGGCGATGGCGTCTCCTCGCTGCTGATCACCTCGAACGATCTCGCGGGTGCCTGGGCGATGCGGCCGGACGGCCAGCAGATGCTGCCCATGGTGTCGAACGAACCGCGCCAGCGGGAGATGGCCTACCGCTCGGGCGTCAACATCGTGATGTACACCCTCACCGGCAACTACAAGGCCGATCAGGTCCATGTGCCTGCCTTGCTGGAGCGCCTGGGACAATGAACTTCGGCATCTCCTTCGCACCGCTGGTTCCTGCCTACGTGCTGTGGGCGGCGGCCGCCGTGGTCATCGTCATATCGGCGCTGCTGCTGTTCATCCGCAGCCGCGGCGCGCTGCTTCGCGCCACGGCGATGGCGCTGCTCGTGTTCGCGCTCGCCAATCCATCGTTCACCCGCGAGGACCGCGAGCCGATCCCCTCCGTCGTCGCGGTGGTGATCGACAAAAGCCCCAGCCAGAATTTCGGCGCGCGCGCGAAGCAGACCGAGGAGGCGCGTTCGGCGCTGATCGAACGGCTCGCACGCATCCCGAACATCGACGTCCGGGTCGTGGAAGCCGGCGTCGCCGATGGCGAGACCGACGGCACCCGGCTGTTCAGCGCGCTTGGGGCGGCGCTGTCGGACGTCCCGCCCGACCGCATTGCCGGCGCCTTCGTAATCACCGACGGGCGTGTGCATGACGTGCCGCCGGACGCGGCGCAGCTCGGATTAAACGCGCCGCTTCATGCGCTCATTACC
>JAEWHY010000360.1 GCA_023387555.1 Pseudomonadota bacterium | reverse complement strand
GTGTTCAGCGTCGATGACGACACATTGATGATGCGGCCCCATCCGCGCCGCTTCATGCCGGAAGCGAATGCGCGGGTCACCAGAAATACCGCGTCGAGATTGAGCGCCATGACACGCCGCCAGTCGGCAAATGTCACCTGCTCGAACGGCTGGATCGGATAGATGCCGGCGTTGTTGACGAGGATATCACAACGGCCGAACCGCATCTCCACTTCAGACGCGAGATAGCCGACGGAGTCTTCGGAGGTAATGTCGCAGATCACACTCATCGCTTCGCGGCCGGCGTCCGTCACCATCGCCGCAGTGTCGTCGCATGGCTTGATGTCGACCAGCACGACATGCGCGCCGTCGTGCGCCATCCGCCGCGCGAAAGCCTGACCGAGACCGCCTGCCGCGCCGGTGACCAGCGCAACTTTGCCATCGAGAGAGGACGCCATCGTGAATTCCCGATTGTGAGCCGACACGGTCTCCCGCTTTAGCGCGGGGGCGTATGGCGGTCGATGCCGGCGAGCGCCTTTTTCAGGTGGGGTGCGGCGAATTCGAGAAAGCGGCGCAGCTTGAGCGGAAGATGGCTCTGCGCCGGATAGACCAGATGCACCGGCAGCGGCTCACCCTCGAAGTTTGCGAGCACCACCTTCAACCGCTTCTCCCGGATCGCGGCAAGCGCCTGATAGGACAACACACGCGTCAGACCGACGCCCGCCACAGCCGCATCGACGGCGGCCTCGGCGGTATTGACCACGAGTCGCGACCGCACCGGAATCGAACGGGCCGCCCGGCGCTTCGCCGCGAAACTCCAGGATGCCGTAGCGTTGACGCCGAAGGTGACGCAGGGAAGGCCCGCAAGATCGTCCGGCGTCTTTGGCGTGCCATGGGTGGCAAGGAACGCCGGACTGGCGCACACGACGTAACGGACTGCACCGACACGCGTGGCGATCATGCTTGAATCGTGCAGCGGGCCGATCCGCACCGCGACATCGAGCTGGTCGCTGACGAGGTCCGCATTGCGGTCAGAAAGCACGAGCTGCACGTCGATATCCGGGAATGCCGCGAGAAAGGCATTCACTGCCGGCAGGACATGCAGGCGTCCGAACACAATCGGCGCCGCGATCGCGAGAGTGCCGCGAGGCGTCAGATATTCGCCCGACGCGGCGCGTTCGGCCTCCGCAACCTGCTCGAGGATGGTCCGCGATGCCGCGAGATAGGCTTCGCCGGCATCGGTCAAGGTCAGCCTGCGGGTGGTGCGGATCAGGAGGCGCGCGTTCAGATGCACCTCCAGCTCCGCCACCTTGCGGCTGACGGTCGGCAGCGGCATCCCGAGCTTACGGCTCGCGGCGGTGAAACTGCCGCCTTCGACAGCCGCCACCAGGATGGACATCGCTTCCAGCCGGTCCATACATTCTCTCGCTATATGAGAGAATGCTTACCATTTTCTCCGGATTATTGCACCTCGCGCCGGGAGCTATATGGCGGGCTCAGACGGGAGGCAGCCATGCCGTACGGGTTTCTCGACATCGCGGTGACACCGAGCGTGCGGGCGGCGCAGGCCGCAAACGGCAGCGACCATCTGTGGATCGACTTCAAGGGCGAGCGGACTTTCGACCGCTTCACCGAAAGCGAGATCGCCTTCATCGGCGAACGCGACAGCTTCTACATGGCGACGATCTCGGAAACCGGCTGGCCCTATGTGCAGCATCGCGGCGGACCGCGCGGCTTCCTGCGCGTCATCGACGAGCGGACGCTCGGCTTCGCGGATTTCACCGGCAACCGGCAATACATCAGCCTCGGCAACCTTGCCGCGGATGCGCGCGTGTCGCTGATCCTGATGGATTACGCGAACCGGCGGCGGCTGAAGATCTTTGCGCATGCGGAGGTGAAGAGCCTCGCGGGCGACCCCGATCTTGCGGCGAAGATCGCAACGCCCGGCTATCGCGGCAGGGCCGAGCGCGCGTTCCTCCTGCATCTCGATGCGTTCGACTGGAATTGTCCGCAGCACATCACGCAGAAATTCGATGCGCCGGATGTTGCGCGCGCCATCGAGGCGATGCAGCGGCGGATCGCAGAGCTGGTTTCGGAGAACAAACGGCTGCGGGAGAGTCCCAGCGCCGATTCCATCTGATTGGTGCGAGGTGTCGCCGCGATAACCTGTCCCCGCTCCAGCGGGGAGAGGGCAAGCAAAGCGCCGCAAATCGGGTGAGGGGCCTGTTCTCGAACAGGAGACAGCCCCTCATCCGGCTCGCGCTGTCGCGCTCGCCACCTTCTCCCCGCTGAAGCGGGGAGAAGGGTGACCTCACATATGGATCGCGCGCTTTTCGACCGCCAGGGCTGCTTCCTTCACCGCCTCCGGCAAGGTCGGATGCGCGTGGCAGGTGCGCGCGATGTCTTCCGACGCCGCGCCGAATTCCATCGCCACCGCGGCTTCCGCGATCATGTTGCCGGCATCAGCGCCGACGATATGCACGCCAAGCACGCGATCGGTCTTGGCATCGGCGAGGATCTTCACGAAGCCGTCGGTCTGCTGATTGGCCTTGGCGCGGCCGTTCGCGGTGAAGGGAAATTTTCCGACGTTGTAGGCGACATTCTCCGCCTTCAAATCGTCCTCTGATTTTCCGACCGAAGCGATCTCCGGATAGGTGTAAACCACCGCCGGGATCACATCATAATTCACGTGCCCGGCCTGGCCCGCGAGGATTTCCGCAACCGCGACGCCCTCGTCTTCGGCCTTGTGCGCCAGCATCGGCCCCGTAATCACGTCGCCGATCGCGTAAACGCCCGGCACGTTGGTCGCAAAATGCGCGTCGGTCCTGACGCGGCCACGCTCGTCGAGCGCGACGCCGACCTCGGCGAGGCCGAGACCCTCGGTATACGGCACGCGGCCGATCGCGACGAGCACCACATCGGCATCCAGCGTTTCGGCATCGCCACCCTTCGCCGGCTCGACCTTGACCTTCAGCTTCTTGCCGGAGGTGTCGACCGCGGAGACCTTGGAGCCGAGCTTGAACGCCATGCCCTGCTTCTCGAACAGGCGCTGCGACTGGCGCGCGACCTCCGAATCCATGCCGGGCAGGATGCGATCCAGGAATTCCACCACCGTGACCTGCGCACCGAGCCGCCGCCACACCGATCCGAGTTCGAGGCCGATCACGCCGGCGCCGACCACGATCAGCTTTTCCGGCACTTTCTCGAGCGCGATCGCGCCATCCGACGAGACGATGCGCTTCTCATCGATCTCGATGCCTTTCAGCCGCGCAACATCGGACCCGGTGGCGATGACGATATTCCTGGTCTCAAGCGTCTGCGTCTTGCCGTCGGCAGCCTTCACCTCGACCTTGCCGGGCGCGGCGATGCGACCTGCGCCATAGACAACGTCGATCTTGTTCTTCTTCATCAGGAAGTCGACGCCCTTGACGTTGCCGTCAACGGCCTCGTCCTTGAAGACCAGCATCTGCTTCAGATCGAGCTTCGGCTTGGATACGCCGATGCCCATCTTCGCGAAGCTGTGGCCGGCCTCCTCGAACAATTCGGACGCATGCAGCAGCGCCTTCGACGGAATGCAGCCGACGTTCAGGCAGGTGCCGCCGAGGGTCGCGCGCTTTTCGACCACGGCGACCTTCATGCCGAGCTGCGCCGCACGGATCGCGCACACATAACCGCCGGGGCCGGTGCCGATGACGATGAGATCGTAGGACATGAGCATGCTCTCCTTGACCTCTCCCCTCGGAGAAGAGGTCGATCCGGAGGCGAAGCCTGCGGATCGGGTGAGGGGGAACGAACCACCGAGGAATGAGCCCCCTCACCCGCTCGCTTCGCTCGCGACCTCTCCCCCGAGGGGAGAGGTGAAACGACGAATTACAGATCCAGAATCAGCCGCGCCGGATCTTCCAGCACTTCTTTCACGCGCACGAGGAAGGTCACGGCCTCGCGGCCGTCGACGATGCGGTGATCGTAGGACAGCGCGAGATACATCATCGGACGAATCTCGACCTTGCCGCCGATCGCGACCGGACGTTCCTGGATCTTGTGCATGCCGAGGATGCCCGACTGCGGCGCGTTCAGGATCGGCGTCGACATCAGCGAGCCATAGACGCCACCGTTCGAGATCGTGAAGGTGCCACCCTGCATCTCCTCGATCTTGAGCTGGCCGTCGCGCGCGCGCCGTCCGGCGTCGGCGATGTCCTTCTCGATCTGCGCCAGCGACTTGTGATCGCAATCGCGGATCACCGGCACCACGAGCCCCTTCTCGGTGCCGACGGCGACGCCGATGTGGTAGTAGTTCTTGTAGATGATGTCGCCACCGTCGATCTCGGCATTGACCGCCGGGATGTCCTTGAGCGCCTGCACGCAGGCGCGCACGAAAAAGCCCATGAAGCCGAGCTTCACGCCGGTCTTCTTCTCGAACGCATCCTTGTAGTGGCTGCGCAGATCCATCACCGCCTTCATGTCGACCTCGTTGAAGGTCGTCAGCATGGCGGCGGTGTTCTGCGCGTCCTTCAGACGGCGCGCGATGGTGGCGCGCAGCCGCGTCATCTTCACGCGCTCCTCGCGCGCTGCATCGTCGGCGGGTGACGGCGCGCGCACCTGCACGGCGGCGGGAGCCGGCGACGGCACGGGCGCCGAGGCGGCGCGCTCGATCGCGGCCATCATGTCGCCCTTGGTGACCCGGCCATCCTTGCCGCTTCCGGCAACGGTCGCGGGCTCGATGCCGGATTCGGCCCCGAGCTTGCGGACCGACGGCGCGACCGGCAGCTCGCCCGACGGCTTCGGCGTCTGCGATTCGACCTTGTCCTGCGCGCGCGTCTTGATCTCTTCGGCGCCGGCCTTGATCGGCGCGGTCGTCGACTGCTTCTTGTCCGGCGCGCCGGTCGTCGTGGCCGCACCCGCACCGTCCTTGATCTGGCCGAGCAGCGCGCCGACCGCGACGGTCTCGCCGTCCTTCGCCGCGATCGCCTCGAGCACGCCGGCGGCGGGGGCCGGCACTTCGATCGTCACCTTGTCAGTTTCGAGCTCCACCAGCGGCTCGTCGACGGCTACGGCATCACCGGGCTTCTTGAACCACTTGCCGATGGTGGCTTCGCTGACGGATTCGCCGAGGGTGGGAACGCGGATTTCGGTCATTGTGTCGGTCTGCCTGTTTTTCTGAGCCGTCATCCTGAGGTGCGAGCCCAAAGGGCGAGCCTCGAAGGATGATCGGCCCGATCGGTGGCCGCCATCCTTCGAGGGCGACCTTCGGTCGCCACCTCAGGATGACGGATAACGGTTTACCCCAGCGCCTCGTCGAGGAACTGCTTGAGCTGCGCGTTGTGTTTCGACATCAGGCCGGTCGCGGTGGCGGCTGCCGCGGGGCGGCCGGCATAGCGCGGACGGCGGTGCTTCGCCTGAATCTGGTTCAACACCCACTCGATGAAGGTATCGACAAAGAACCACGCGCCCATGTTGCGCGGCTCTTCCTGACACCACACGATCTCGGCCTGCTTGAAGCGCGACAGCTCCTGCACCAGAGCCTTGGTCGGGAACGGATAGAGCTGCTCGACGCGCAGGATATAGATGTCGTCGATGCCGCGCTTCTCGCGATCGTCGTAGAGATCGTAATAGACCTTGCCGGTGCACAGGATCACGCGACGGATCTTGTCGTCCGGGACCAGCTTGATCTTCTCGTCCTTCAGCACTTCCGCGTCGTCCCACAGCAGACGATGGAACGTCGTGCCGGCCCCGAGTTCGTCGAGTCGCGACACCGCGCGCTTGTGGCGCAGCAGCGATTTCGGCGTCATCAGGATCAGCGGCTTGCGGATCTCGCGCTTCAGCTGCCGGCGCAGGATGTGGAAGTAGTTCGCCGGCGTCGTGCAGTTCGCGACCTGCATGTTGTCTTCGGCGCACATCTGCAGATAGCGCTCGAGGCGCGCCGACGAATGCTCCGGTCCCTGCCCCTCATAGCCATGCGGCAACAGGCACACGAGACCCGACATGCGCAGCCACTTGCGCTCGGCCGAGGAGATGAACTGGTCGAAAACCACCTGCGCACCGTTCGCGAAGTCGCCGAACTGTGCTTCCCACAGGACGAGGGCATTCGGCTCCGCGGTGGAATAGCCGTACTCGTACCCGAGCACCGCTTCCTCCGAGAGCATCGAGTTCAGCACCTCGTAGCGCGCGGTCTGATCGTCGCTCAGGTGATTGAACGGCGTGTAGCGCGCCTCGGTGCGTTGATCGAACAGCACCGAGTGGCGCTGCGAGAAGGTGCCGCGCTCGGAATCCTGACCCGACAGCCGCACCGGATAACCCTCGAGCATGAGCGTACAGAAGGCGAGCGCCTCGCCTGTCGCCCAGTCGATGCCCTGCCCGGTCTCGATCGCCTTCTTGCGGTTGTCGAGGAAGCGACCGATGGTCCGGTGGACCTGGAAGTCCTCCGGCACCTTCGTGATCTTCTCGCCGATTTCCTTGAGCGTCGCGATATCGACGCCGGTGACGCCACGGCGCGGATCGTCGATCTCGGTCCCGGCCTTGATGATCGACCAGCGGCCGTCGAGCCAGTCCGCCTTGTTCGGCTTGTAGCCCTGGCCGGCCTCGAATTCGGCCTCCAGACGCTGGCGCCAGTCGGCGCGCATCTTGTCGACTTCGCCTTCGGTGACGACGCCTTCCGCGATGAGCTTGATCGCGTAGATGTCGAGCGTCGAGGGATGCGACCGGATCTTCTGGTACATCAGCGGCTGGGTGAAGCCCGGCTCGTCACCTTCGTTGTGACCGAATCTGCGATAGCAGAACATGTCGATCACGACCGGCTTGGCAAAGCGCTGGCGGTATTCGGTCGCGACCTTCGCCGCGAACACCACCGCTTCCGGATCGTCGCCGTTCACGTGGAAGATCAGCGCCTCGATCATCTTTGCCACATCCGACGGATAGGGCGAGGACCGCGAGTAGCGCGGATAGGTCGTGAAGCCGATCTGGTTGTTGACGATGAAATGCAGCGAGCCGCCGGTGCGGTAGCCTTTCAGGCCGGACAGCCCGAAGCATTCGGCCACCACGCCCTGCCCGGCGAAGGCCGCGTCGCCGTGAATGAGCAGCGGCAGCGCCATGGTGCGGTCGTCGGGGGTCGCGCCGAGCTGGTCCTGCTTGGCGCGCACCTTGCCGAGCACCACCGGATTGACGATTTCCAGATGCGAGGGATTGGGCGTCAGCGAGATATGCACCTGGTTGCCGTCGAACTCGCGGTCCGAGGAAGCGCCGAGGTGGTACTTCACGTCGCCTGAGCCTTCGACTTCGTCCGGCGTCGCCGAGCCGCCCTTGAATTCGTGGAACAGCACGCGGTGCGGCTTGCCCATCACCTGGGTCAGCACGTTCAGCCGGCCGCGATGCGCCATACCGAACACGATGTCCTTCACCCCGAGCTGACCGCCGCGCTTGATGATCTGCTCGAGTGCCGGGATCAGCGCCTCGCCGCCATCGAGGCCGAAGCGCTTAGTGCCGGTGAACTTCACGTCGAGGAATTTCTCGAAGCCTTCCGCCTCGACCAGCTTGTTCAGGATCGCGCGCTTTCCTTCGCGAGTGAAGGTGATCTCCTTGTCCTTGCCCTCGATGCGCTCCTGGATCCACGCCTTCTGCTGCGGATCGGAGATATGCATGAATTCGACGCCGAGCGTCTGGCAATAGGTACGGCGCAGGATCGCGATGATCTCGCGCATGGTCGCGAATTCGAGACCGAGCACGTTGTCGAGGTAGATCTTGCGGTCCATGTCGGCTTCGGTGAAGCCATAGGTCCGCGGGTCGAGTTCAGCCTCGTTCTTCTCCGGCTCGAGGTCGAGCGGATCGAGCTTGGCATGGAAGTGACCGCGGATGCGGTAGGCGCGGATCAGCATCAGCGCGTGCAGCGAATCGCGCGTCGCCTGCAGGACGTCCGAAGAGGTCAGTTCGACCCCGGCCTTCTGCGCCTTACCCTTGATCTTGTCGGAGATGACCTTCTCGGTCGCGGCCCAGTTGCCGTCGAGCGCGGCAACCAGTTCGCCGTTCGACAGCTGCGGCCAGCCGGGCTGCTTCCATGACGCGCCGCGGGCGCTCTTGGTCACCGCGGCGGGATCGTCCTTCAGGTTCTGGAAGAACGACTGCCACTGCGCGTCGACCGATGAGGGGTCGGCCTCATACCGGGCGTAGAGGTCTTCGATATAGGCGGCGTTGCCGCCGTAGAGGAAAGAGGTAAGGGCGAAGGCTGCGTTCGCGTCCTGGCGAGACATGCGGGCCGTCCTGGCGTGGGTACTCGAAAGATCCTTGGGATGGATCGACGGGGGTCTACGGTGATTGCTGGCAGCCGGACGCGGCCTTTTCAGGTCGATTCGGCTGAAAAAACGCGGCCCCGGCGGCGTTCCTTATATAGATAGTGCGCGCAAAGGCCACGATAAGATGACATTGAAATGAGCCAAGATTCACTTCTTATGGAAGGTGTCGTCCGTCTTTAAGGTATTGGTTTCTAATACAAAAAACCCGCGGCGATCGCCGCGGGCTTGATTTCGGGGTCGGCCTGCCGATCAGGTTTTCGCGAGCGGCGTTAACCCTTTAACACCTCGACCAAAGTCTTGCCCACGCGGGCCGGCGACGGCGATACCTTGATACCGGCCGCTTCCATCGCAGCGATCTTCGATTCGGCATCGCCCTTGCCGCCCGAAATGATCGCGCCGGCGTGGCCCATCCGACGTCCGGGAGGAGCGGTGCGGCCGGCAATGAAGCCGACCATCGGCTTCTTGCGGCCCTTGCGCGCCTCGTCCTTCAGGAACTGGGCGGCTTCCTCCTCGGCCGAACCGCCGATCTCGCCGATCATGATGATCGACTCGGTCTTGGGATCGGCGAGGAACATCTCCAGCACCTCAATGAACTCGGTGCCCTTCACCGGATCGCCGCCGATGCCGACCGCCGTGGTCTGGCCGAGGCCCTCGCGGGAGGTCTGGAATACCGCCTCGTAGGTCAGCGTGCCGGAGCGCGACACGATCCCGACCTGGCCCGGCTTGAAGATGTTGCCTGGCATGATGCCGATCTTGCATTCGCCCGCGGTCATGACGCCCGGGCAATTCGGCCCGATCAGGCGCGACTTTGAACCGCTGAGCGAGCGCTTCACCTTGACCATGTCCATCACCGGGATGCCTTCGGTGATGCAGACAATCAGCGGAATTTCCGCGTCGATCGCCTCGCAGATCGCATCGGCGGCGCCGGCCGGGGGTACGTAGATCACGCTGGCATCGGCCCCGGTCTTCTCGCGCGCCTCGGCGACGGTGTCGAACACCGGCAGATTGAGATGCGTCGTGCCGCCTTTGCCGGGCGAGGTGCCGCCGACCATCTTGGTGCCGTAGGCGATCGCCTGTTCGGAATGGAAGGTACCGTTCTTGCCGGTGAAGCCCTGGCAGATGACCTTGGTGTTCTTGTCAATCAGGATCGACATCACGCGGCCTTTCAAATGAAGCGAAATCGAGTGGTTGAAGCGCGCTCCGACATCGGATCGGCGCGCCAATGATCGGAAGCCAACCTGCTATGCCGCAGCCTTCTTCACCGCGGCGACAATCTTCTGCGCAGCGTCGTCGAGATCGTCCGCCGGCAGCACGTTGAGCCCGCTTTCCTTGATGATCTTCTTGCCGAGATCGACGTTGGTGCCTTCGAGGCGCACCACCAGCGGCACCTGCAGGCCAACTTCCTTGACGGCCGCGACCACGCCTTCGGCGATGATGTCGCACTTCATGATGCCGCCGAAGATGTTGATCAGGATGCCCTTCACCTTCGGGTCGGAGGTGATGATCTTGAACGCCGCGGTCACCTTCTCCTTCGAGGCGCCGCCGCCGACGTCGAGGAAGTTCGCGGGCTCGGCACCATAGAGCTTGATGATGTCCATCGTCGCCATCGCGAGCCCGGCGCCGTTGACCATGCAGCCGATCGAGCCGTCGAGCGCGATGTAGTTGAGGTCGTATTTTGACGCCTCGATTTCCTTCTCGTCCTCTTCGGTCTCGTCGCGCAGCGCGAAGATGTCGGGATGCCGGTACAGCGCGTTGCCGTCGAAACCGATCTTGGCGTCGAGGCAGATCAGCTTGTTGTCCTTGGTGACGACCAGCGGATTGATCTCGAGCATGCTCATGTCTTTATCGACGAAGGCCTTGTACAGCTTGGGCAGCAGCGCGCCCATCTGCTTCGTCAGTTCGGCGTCGAGCCCCAGCGCCTTCGACACGTTGCGCACGTGATGCGGCATGATGCTGGTGGCCGGATCGATGGTGATCGTCAGGATCTTCTCCGGCGTGTCATGGGCGACCGCCTCGATGTCCATGCCGCCTTCGGTCGAAACCACGATGGCGACACGCGAGGTAACGCGATCGACCAGCATCGACAGGTAGAATTCCTTGGCGATGGCCGAGCCGTCCTCGATGTAGAGGCGGTTGACCTGCTTGCCCTTCGGCCCGGTCTGGTGCGTGACCAGGGTCGAGCCGAGGATACGGGTCGCTTCGGCCTTCACATCGTCATGCGACTTGACGACCTTGACGCCGCCGGCCTTGCCGCGGCCGCCGGCGTGGATCTGCGCCTTCACCACCCAGACCGGTCCGGGCAATTCGGCGGCAGCCTTCAATGCTTCTTCGACGGAGAATGCCGGGATGCCCTTCGGCACCGGAACGCCGAATTCGCGCAACACAGCCTTGGCCTGATATTCGTGAATGTTCATCGACGCCTCTTCCCGACCCTCGCGTGCCGGGCCTTCACAACGCATGCCGTGCGTTGGCGGGACCCGGGACTATTCCCTCGTTGCGGGTCCCGGATCAGCGGTGCGGCCTGCTCGCCGCACCGCATCCGGAACACCAGACTTACTTCTTCAGATCCGGCGCAATGTTCTTGCAGGCGTCGACCAGTTGCTGGACCGACGATGCAGACTTGTCGAACATTTCGCGCTCGTTCGCCGCCAGATCGATCTCGACCACGCGCTCGACGCCCTTGCCGCCGATCACCACAGGCACGCCGACGTACATGTCCTTGACGCCATATTCGCCGTTGAGCCAGGCGGCGCAGGGCAGGACGCGCTTCTTGTCCTTCAGATAGCTCTCCGCCATCGCGATCGCCGACGAGGCCGGCGCATAGAAGGCCGAGCCGGTCTTCAGCAGGTTGACGATCTCGGCGCCGCCATTGCGGGTGCGGACGACGATCTCTTCTAGCCGCTTCTCGGTGGTCCAGCCCATCTTGATCAGGTCGGGCAGCGGAATGCCGGCGACGGTGGAATAGCGGACCAGCGGCACCATGGTGTCGCCATGGCCGCCGAGCACGAAGGCGGTGACGTCCTCGACCGAGACGTTGAATTCATCGGCGAGGAAGTAGCGGAAGCGCGCGGAGTCGAGCACGCCCGCCATGCCGACCACCATGTTCTTCGGCAGGCCGGAGAATTTCTGCAGCGCCCACACCATCGCGTCGAGCGGGTTGGTGATGCAGATGACGAAGGCGTTCGGGGCGTATTTCTTGATGCCGGTGCCGACCTGCTCCATCACCTTGAGGTTGATGCCGAGGAGGTCATCGCGGCTCATGCCCGGCTTGCGCGGCACGCCGGCGGTGACGATGCAGACCGAGGCGCCCTCGATCGCGTCATAGGAATTGGTGCCGGACAGTTTGGCGTCGAATCCGTCGATCGGGGAGGACTGGGCGATGTCGAGCGATTTACCCTGCGGGATACCCTCCGCAATATCGAACATCACTACGTCGCCGAGCTCACGCAAACCGATGAGGTGGGCGAGCGTTCCGCCGATCTGGCCGGAGCCGATCAATGCAATTTTGGGACGCGCCATGGGGAGATGAACCTTCTTGTCAGGACGGCTGGAGCATCATGTCACCCGAAGAACGCTCTCCGGCATGACGCTCGTGGGACGGCCGCGAAGCCGCGGCTGCGCGGTGGTTAAACTGTCCAGCCATCGGCGACAAGGTTGCGCAGAGCGAACGTCGCATGCTTCATTCTCGCGTCTGATATACATTATTCCAGCGGCATTGGCCGTTGCCAAGGGCGAAGACGCCGTATCTTAAACAATTCGACCTTGCGACGCACAAGATTGCTGCGGCCGCGAGATTTTTTTCGATACCTCGCACCGGCGCACCGGGGTGGCAACCGCGACGGCACGCATCCGTAGGTATCGGTCCGATACGCTCAAGCATACGAGACCCCGCACCGGCATCCGGTTGAAATGCCCCCGGCCAACGGCGGGAAACAAACGATGACCAGGGTCTGGCGCGGATTTGGACACCGCGGACTTGGACACCGCATCGGATCGTCGATCTGGTTCATTCCCTTCGTCGCCATCCCGCTCGAACTGATCGCTGTCCGGATCGCCCACGACCTCGACAGCCGCCTGAACTGGCCCTTCCTCGGTCTCGCCCCGTCCGGCGCAGCCGCGATGCTGGAAGCGATCGTGTCGGCCAACCTGGCATTCCTGGTCTTCACCTTCGGATCGCTTCTGGTCGCCATTCAGGTCGCGAGTGCCCAGCTCACGCCGCGGATCATCGCCACGACGCTGCTCAGCGACCGCACCATCAAATATTGCGTCGGGCTGTTCATCTTCACATTGCTGTTCTCCGTCAGCGCCCAGAACCGGATCGGGACGGAGGTCCGCCAGTTCCCTGTGTTCGTGGCGGCGCTGCTTGGCATCGTCTGCTTCGCCGCGTTCTTCTACCTGATCGACCATGCCTCCCGCCTGTTGCGTCCGGTCACCGTGCTCTCGCATGTCGGCAACAAGGGGCTCGATGTCATCGCTGCGGTTTATCCGCTGCCGATCGCCGGACCCGGCGAGCGCCAGGAGGCAACGGAAGCGCTTGGCGAACCAGGCGCCGTCATCACTTACCGCGACCGATCGGGAATCGTCCTGTCGGTCGACACAGCCGCGGTGATGGCCGAGGCCGAACGCACCGATGCGGTGATCGAATTCGCCCCGCAGGTCGGGGACTTCGTCGCCAACCATGAAACGCTGTTTGTGATCTACGGCTATAGCACCGTCAACGAAACGACGCTGCGCAATGCGGTCGCGTTCGGGTCCGAGCGCACCATGGAACAGGATCCGACGTTTGCGTTCAGGATCGTCGTCGACATCGCGCTGCGGGCGCTGTCACCCGCGATCAACGATCCGACGACGGCGGTGCTCGCGATCGATCAGCTGCACCGCCTGCTGCGCGCGGTGGGCACGAGGCATCTGCAAACCGACGAACTGCGTGACCGCCATGGCCGCTTGCGCGCGATCATCCGAACCCCGAACTGGGAGGACTTCGTCCACCTGTCGTTTCGCGAGATCCGGCGCTGCGGGTCCGACAATCTGCAGGTGGTGCGACGGCTGCGGGCGATGATCGACAACCTGCTGCAGGCGCTTCCCGCGCCCCGGCTGCCCGCGATCGCGCAGGAGCTCGACCTTCTCGACCGCGAAATCGCTGAGAAATTCCCCTATCCCGAAGACCTGGCGCTGGCCCGTATCGGCGACCCGCAGGGCCTCGGCGGTCGATCGGGCATCACGGCATAAATGCCAACCCGCGGAGCATGGACGATGGCCGAAAGCATGAATGCGACGAGCGCGGGACTGAAGACGCCGAAGGCCGCAGCCATTGCGGGTATCGTGTTCGCGATCCTGTTGATGGCAATCTTCGCGCTGATCAGAAGCGCGGTGCCCGGCAGCCCCTCGGAAGCGGGCGAGTGGCTCGCCGAGGACTGGCGCCCGGCCGCACTCGGCCTGAACCTCGTTCCGTTCGCCGGCGTCGCCTTCCTCTGGTTCATCGGCGTGTTGCGGGACCGGCTCGGCACGCAGGAGGACCGCTTCTTCGCCACCGTCTTTTTCGGCAGCTCGATGTTGTTTCTGGGGATGCTGTTCACGGCCGCTTCGCTGGCGGGAGCGCTGATCCTGGTGGGCTCGATTGTCGGACCCGACAAGCTCGCTGGAACGCCGACGTTCTTTTTCGCGCGCGCCACCACCTTCATTCTGGTCAATGTCTACGCCGCGAAAATCGCCACCGTGTTCATGGTCTCGACCTCGACGGTGATCGTCTACACGCAAATCGCGCCGCGCTGGATCGCGCTTCTCGGTTATGCGCTTGCCGTGCTGCTGCTGATCGGCAGCTATTTCGCGACCTGGGCGATCATCGTCCTGCCGCTCTGGGTGCTGCTGATCAGCATCGCCATCCTGATCGACAATTTCCGCGCCCAGCCGCAACCGTGACAGGCGCCAACGCCGTCAGGTATCCACGATCCGCCCGCCCTTGACCGCGTCGGCATCGACGCGGGGGCCGTGCGGCAGCGCGAGATAACTCTGCGAGCCCATTTCGATCAGCCGCGAGACGGTGCGCTGGAATTCGAACAGCTCGAGTCCTTCGTCGGCGATGTAAAGCTCGTGCGGCTGTGCTTCGGCGGAGGCGATCAGCTTCACCGCGTTGTCGTAGAGCGTGTCGATCAGGATGATGAAGCGCTTGGCCTCGTTGCGCTGCGCGAAGCGCATCACCGGAATGCGGTCGATGACGAGCGTATGATATTCATGCGCGATGCGCAGGAAGTCGGCCGCTCCACGCGGCGCGACGCACAGATCGACGAACGGGAAGCGCGCGGCGCCCATGGCCGCGCGCGGCACATGCAGGGTGCGGCCCTTCACCACGAAGTCCTGCGGCGCACCCGGCTGGCCCAGCGTGATGCGCGACCAGGCATCGTCGAGCGCGCGCTCCGCATCGTCATCGGGCGGCACGTACCAGACCCGCCCCTTGACCAGCTTCTCCAGCCGAAAGTCGGCGCGCGCGTCGAGCCGCACCACATCGACCCGCTCGAGCAACAGATTGATGAACGGCAGAAACTGCGCCCGATTGAGCCCGCCATTGTAGAGGTCTTCCGGCGCCACATTCGAGGTCGCCACCACCACGACGCCACGGTTGAAAAACTGCGTGAACAGGCGCCCGAGGATCATCGCATCGGCGATGTCGGTGACATGGAATTCGTCGAAGCAGAGCAGTTCGGCATCGTTCGCGATCGCATTCGCGGTGAGCACGATCGCATCTTCGTCCGGGATCTCGCCCGCTTTCGCCTTCTGGCGGAAATCGTAGACGCGCTCGTGGACCTCGGCCATGAACTCGTGGAAATGCACGCGGCGCTTCTTCGCCACCCGGCTGGACTCGAAGAACAGGTCCATCAGCATGGTCTTGCCGCGCCCGACCTTGCCGTAGACGTAGAGCCCCTTCAGCGGCGCCCGCTTCTCGCGTTTCCCGAACAGCCAGCCGAGCGACGACGATTTCGAGGCCCGCTTGTGCTCGGCGAGCCGCTCCTCGAGCAGCGCAAGTTTTTCGACGGCGGCGAACTGAGCGCTGTCCGGCGTGATGGCGCCTTCCGCGATCAGGGCGGCGTAGCGGTCGCTGATGGATGAGATCATGAGAAGGTCGAAGCGGGCGGAAGGCGGTGCGAAGGCATAGCCGCCAGCGCATGCGGCCCGCAAGGCAAGGATGGCGTGGTTAACGAAGGTTTAACGCGCTGTTCCATGGAAAGCACGGTGGCTGCCTCAATTTGCGGCCTGGCCGCGTCTTAAAATTGCTGCATCGCAACATTATCTGCCGGGTGGTCGGGCCGGCTGGAAACAGCGGCCCGGAACCGTCTCTGGGGAGGGACGAAAAAGGAGGTCTGCGACACCCTTGTCAGGAGACCGAATGAGCAATCTCGACCCGCTCCCCGATGGCGGCCTGATCCGCAAGATGTGGATCGGCGAAGCCCATCAATATCGGGACCATCTGCTGCGGCTCGACCCGGAAAGCCGCCATCGCCGCTTCGGCGGCGGCGTCGCGGACGCCTATATCCGCAATTACGTCGACACCTCGATGTGGCTCGATGCCATCGTCCATGGCTTCTTCATCGACGGAGAGCTGCGCGGCGCGGCCGAACTGCGACCGATCGGCGGACGCCTCTCGAAGCAGGCCGAGGCGGCTTTCAGCGTGGAAACGCAATGGCAGAGCCACGGCATCGGCTCGGCGCTGCTTCAGCGCACCCTGCTCACTGCCCGCAATCGCGGGATCACGCACCTGCACATGGCCTGCCTCGCCGACAATCGCCGCATGCAGCAGCTGGCCCGGAAATTCGATGCCGAGCTGAGCTTCGACTTCGGCGAGGTCGTGGCTGCGGTCGAAGCGCCGCATCCCACCCCGCTCTCGGTGGTGCGCGAACTGGTCTCCGACGGCCAGGGTTTCGCAACCGCTATTCTGGATGCGCAATCCCGCCTGTGGAAGACAACCTGACGTTAACCAGCCGGTACCAATTCGGGCGCAAGTTCGGCGTCTCCTCCGCTCGTTTCCGAGCGGGCTGGCACGGGGATCGGCGATGAGCGCGAACGGCTACGACATCCGGGTTCTGAGCCCCAGCAGCATCGAGGATCATCACGCGCATCTCCTGCGTCTCGACTATCTTGATCGCTGCCTGTTCTTCTCGACCGGCAACGACGATCATGCGGTCGATGCGCATTGCCTGCGGCTGTTGTCATCGCAGGCGATCGTGATCGGCGCCTATGACCAGGGCCGCCTGCGCGCCAGCGTGGAGATCATCCCCGATCGCGCCGGCCGCCGTGCCGCGGCGACGCTGATCGCCGAGCGCGACTATCAGAGCGACGATCTCGCCGAACAGATGATGAGCCGCGCGCGCAGCGAAGCGAAACGATACGGCCTTGGCCAGCTCGACATCGTGGGCATGACCGGCACGCCGCAGACCATGCGCACGCAGTTGGCGCGGTTCGGGTAACGCCTAGCCGTCATTGCCGGGCTTGACCCGGCAATCCCATGACCGATTTCATCACATCACATCGCGCGCTTCGCCGGCATCGCCGCCAGCGGATACGCTTCCTCGACCACGTAAGGGCCGCCGCCGACCGAGGTGCGCGACGAATACAGCACGAAGCGCTCGACGCGGAACGACGCCGACCGGAACGAGCCGCGTTCGCTCAGATATTCCGCCACCTGCCGGCTGGATGAATCACGCAGCCGTGCGAGCGTGACATGCGGGGTGTATTTGCGGCCCTCTGGCTCGAGCCCGACGCGCTGCATCAGCCGCTCATGTTCGGCCTGCAGTTCGATCAGCGCCTGCGACGGCGCCACATTGGCGAAGACCGCGCGCGGCTTTCGTCCGCCGAATGAAGCAAGACCGTCCAGCCGCAGATCGAACGGCGCGCGATTGACGCCGTCCAGCATCGAGGCGACTTCATGTGCGACATCCAGATCGACATCGCCGATGAACCGCAGCGTGATGTGGTAATTGTCCGGATCGATCCAGCGCGCACCGGGAAGACCGCCGCGCAGAAACGTCAGGGTCTGCGCGATATCCGCAGGAAGCTCGATCGCGGTGAAAATGCGCGGCATCGAGAACCTCCCAAATCCGTCACGCTTGCGGCGTGACAATCGCGTGACAACGCTTGAGCGGCACGCCCGCTACAAGACCGGATTCTGAGACGCCGTGCAAGCGCCTCAGCTTGGCGCGCGTTTCTTCGCGCGTAACACCAGTTCCTCAGCCTTGGGCAGGATATTCTTGACGATCACATCGATACCCGCGGCATTCGGATGCATGCCGTCCTGCAACGCGAGCTTCGCCTGCGCCGCCACACCGTCGAGAAAGAACGGGTAGAACACCACGTCGTATTTCTTCGCGAGGTCGGCGAATATCTTTTCGAAGTCGCGCGCGTAATCGGCACCCATGTTGGGCGCGGCGCGCATCCCGGCGAGAAGCACCGGGATGTTGCGCGCCGTCAGCGCCGCAAGAATGTCATCCAGCGCCTGCCGCGTGACCTTCGGATCGACGCCGCGCAGCATGTCGTTGGCGCCGAGTTCGACGATCACGGCATCGGTGCCGTCCGGGATCGACCAGTCGAGCCGCGACAATCCGCCCGAGGCGGTATCGCCGGACACGCCGGCATTCTCGATCTCGACCTTGTGGCCCCTGGCGCTCAGCGCCGCCTGCAGTTTGGCCGGAAAGGTGTCCTGCGCGGGCAGGCCATAACCGGCCGTGAGCGAATCGCCGAAGGCGACGACCTTCACCGGTTCGCCGCCTTGTGCGCGAACCGGTCCCGCCAGCAGGACGGCAACACCTGCCATCGCCAGCAGCGTCATTGTGAAGCTATGGACTAAAGCCTTCATCGCACCATATTGAACCGAAGACCGGAACCGGCCCGGAATCTGCCATATCGTCCTGCCAGTCACGGAATTCAATGCAACAGCGCTCTCCCGCCGGAACCGCGGTCACCCTGTCCGGGGTCAATTTGTCGCTCGGCAGCGGGGCCGCCCGCGTCCATATCCTCAAGGATATCGATCTCACCATCAATCGCGGCGAAGCGGTCGGACTGGTCGGGCCCTCCGGGTCGGGCAAATCGACCTTGCTGATGGTGCTCGCCGGCCTCGAGCGGGCCGACACCGGGTCGATCATGGTGGCCGGCGAAGACCTGCGCCGTCTCGACGAGGATGCGCTGGCGCGTTTCCGCGGGCGCAACGTCGGCATCGTCTTTCAGTCCTTCCATCTGATTCCCACCATGACGGCGCTGGAGAATGTCGCCGTGCCGCTGGAGCTGGCCGGCGTTGCCGATGCGCATGAGCGCGCGGCGGCCGAACTGGCCGGCGTCGGTCTGAAGGAGCGGCTCTCGCATTATCCCACGCAATTGTCGGGCGGCGAGCAGCAGCGGGTCGCACTGGCGCGCGCGCTGGCGCCAAACCCGGCGATCATCGTGGCCGACGAGCCGACCGGCAATCTCGACGAGAAGACCGGTTCGCAAGTGGTCGAACTCTTATTCAAGGGTCATGTCGAACGCGGTACCACCCTGATCCTCGTCACCCATGACGCATCGCTCGCACGCCGCTGCAAGCGCGTGGTGCGGCTGCGGTCGGGCCGCATCGAACCTGATCCCGCGCCGGAGACCGTGCGCGAGGCAGCCAGCGCATGAGCCCCGCCGCAGCGCCAGCGCGAACCACAAGCTGGTCGTTGCCGCTGCGCTTTGCGGCGCGTGAATTGCGCGGCGGGCTGCGCGGTTTCTACGTTCTGATCCTCTGCATCGGGCTCGGCGTCATGGCGATCGCCGGTGTCGGCTCGCTTGCCGAAAGCCTTGCCGGCGGACTTGCCCGCGAGGGCCGCACCATTCTCGGCGGCGACATCTCTTTCGCGCTGTTCCACCGGGAAGCCGGCGCGGAAGAGCGCGCGATGCTGGCGCGCCATGGCCGCGTTTCCGACGCCGCAACCTTGCGCGCGATGGCGCGCGCCTCCGGCAATCGCCAGGCGCTGGTCGAGGTCAAGGCCGTCGACAATCTCTATCCGCTCTACGGCACCGCCGTGCTCGATCCCGACCTGCCGCTGCCCGAGGCGCTGGCGGCGCGCGATGGCGTACACGGTGCCGCCGTCGACATCGCCCTCCTGACCCGGCTCGACCTCAAGGTCGGGGACCGCATCGACGTCGGCAATGCGCCGATCGAGATCCGCGCCGTGCTGCGCAGCGAACCTGACAAGCTGGCGGGCGGTATCGGTTTTGGTCCGCGGCTGCTGATGAGCATCGACGCGTTGCGCGCCACCGGCCTCTTGCAGCCCGGCAGCCTCGTGCGCTGGCATTACCGCCTCGCCCTGCCCGGCAATGATTCGAGCGATACCGCGGTGAAGGCGCTGATCGCCGAAGCCGAGAAGCAATTCCCCGATGCCGGGTGGGAGATCCGCTCCCGCGACAATGCCTCGCCGCAGCTCGAACGCAATATCGAACGCTTCACCCAGTTCCTCACGCTGGTCGGCCTGACCGCGCTGCTGGTCGGCGGTGTCGGCGTCGCCAATGCCGTGCGCAGCCATCTCGAGCGGCGGCGCGACACCATCGCCACCATGAAGTCGCTCGGCGCCACCGGCGGCCGGGTGTTCGCGATCTATCTGGTGCAGGTGATGGCGATTGCAGCGATCGGCACGGCCGCAGGTCTTGTCGTGGGTGCGGCGCTGCCGTTCCTGATCGCCTGGAGCTTTGGCGCCGTGTTGCCGCTGCCGGTCGAACCGGCGCTGCAATGGACCCAACTGGCGCTGGCTGCGATGTTCGGCCTGCTGACGGCGCTTGCCTTCGCGCTGTGGCCGCTCGGACGGGCGCACGACATTCCAGTGTCGGCGCTGTTCCGCGACGCAGTCAGCGGCAAATGGAGCCTGCCGCGCAAGCCCTATCTGATTGCCGCGGCGGCCGTGACGCTCGCCCTCGCCGGCCTGTCGATCCTTCTGTCCTACGACAAGCGGATCGCCGCCGTGTTCGTCGCCGCCTCGGCTGCAACCTTCCTGCTGCTGTATCTGATCGCCGGCCTGATCATGCGGTTCGCCGCTAGCCTGCCGCGCTCGAAGATCACCGCGCTGCGGCTCGCGGTCGCGAACATCCATCGGCCGGGCGCGTTGACTCCCTCCGTCGTGCTGTCGCTCGGCCTTGGCCTCGCGGTGCTGGTGATCGTGGTTCAGATCGATGGCAATCTGCGCCGCCAGTTCCAGGAAGCGCTGCCCGAACGTTCGCCGGCCTTCTTCTTTGTCGACATCCAGAACGGCGAAGCCGCGCGCTTCGACGACTTCATTCGCAAGACCGCGCCGGGCGCGGCGCTCGAACGCCAGCCGATGCTGCGCGGACGCATCGTTGCCGCCAACGGGACCAAGGCGGAA
This sequence comes from Pseudomonadota bacterium, assembly GCA_023387555.1. Lineage (GTDB taxonomy): Bacteria > Pseudomonadota > Alphaproteobacteria > Rhizobiales > Xanthobacteraceae > Pseudorhodoplanes. Next base: position 5,223 of record JAEWHY010000360.1, on the reverse strand, counting down.
GAGATGAAGCCGACCCCGCAGGCCGCATGGGCGCTGCAGAGCGACCGCGGCATCACCTATTCAGCCGCGATCCCACCCGGTTCGCGGCTGGTCGAGGGCGAATGGTGGCCTGCCGACTACCAGGGCCCGCCACTGCTTTCGATGGAGAAGCGCATTGCCGACGGACTCGGGCTCAAGATCGGGGATTCGCTGACCGTCAACGTGCTCGGCCGCAACATCACCGCCCGCATCGCCAATCTGCGCGTGGTCGACTGGCAAAGCCTCGGCATCAATTTCGTACTGGTCTATTCGCCGAATGCATTCCGCGGCGCACCACACACCCATATCGCGACGCTGACGTTCCCCGGCGACACCACGTCGCAGCAGGACGCCACCATGCTGCGCGAAATGGCCGCGGCCTTCCCCGCGGTCACCAGCGTGCGGGTCAAGGACGCGATCCAGGCGGTCGGATCGGTGGTGCAGAACCTGGTCCTCGGCATTCGCGGCGCAAGCCTGATCACGCTGATCGCCGCGGCTCTGGTGCTGGCGGGCGCGCTGGCGGCCAGTCATCACAATCGCGTTTACGACGCGATCATCCTGCGGACGCTCGGCGCTACCCGCGGCCGTCTGATCTCGGCCTATGCGCTCGAATACGCCCTGCTCGGCCTCGCCACCGGCGTGTTCGGCGTGCTGGCCGGATCGGTCGCGGCCTGGTTTGTGGTTACTAAAATCATGAACCTGTCGTTCGTCTGGCTGCCATTGCCGGCAATGGCCGCGGCGCTGGCGGCATTGGCGGTGACGGTGGTCTTCGGCCTCGCCGGGACCTTCACGGCGCTGGGACAGAAACCGGCTTCGGTATTGCGAAACCTGTAGAATTTGCGACATTCAGCCGCGTCGGCGGATGGCGCTGCGACGTTCGCGACAGAGTATTTTTACCGCAATCCCCTGTATCCTTGTGAAAGCTTCGCCATATGGACGTCGAGTCCGTTCCAAAGGGCGATGATGTTTGGGCGACAAATTAGGGAGTTCGATGATGTCGGACTTTAATAGGAACGCGGCCGCCTATGATCGGGCCGCCGGGCGCGCGGCACCCGCGGTGATCGACCAGGGCCTGCGCTCCTACATGCTGCACGTCTATAACTACATGGTGCTGGGCCTCGCCATCACCGGCTTCGCCGCGCTCGGCGTTTACATGCTGTCGGTGACCGGCGATGCGGCCGCCGCCGCCAAGATGCTCCGCAACGGCGTCGAAGTGCCGGCCGCGATCCGCGGCGGCATGTTCCTGACCCCGATCGGCTACACGCTGTTCGTCAGCCCGCTGAAGTGGGCGGTGATCCTGTCGCCGCTGGCGCTGGTCTTCCTGCTCAGCTTCGGCATGGAGCGGATGCGTCCGGCCACGGCTCAGATGCTGTTCTGGCTGTTCGCCGCGCTGATGGGCGTCTCGCTCGGCTCGATCTTCATGGTCTACACGCAGACCTCGATCACCCGGGTGTTCTTCATCACCGCTGCGACCTTCGGCGCGCTGAGCCTGTGGGGTTACACCACGCAGCGGGACATCTCCGGCTGGGGCTCGTTCCTGTTCATGGGCCTGATCGGCATCATCCTGGCGTCGCTGGTCAATCTGATCTGGCCGAGCAACATGCTGCAGTTCGTGGTGTCGGTGGTCGGCGTGCTGATCTTCGCCGGTCTGACCGCCTATGACACCCAGCGCCTGAAGAACGAGTACGTCTACGGCCAGCTCGAGGGCGAGGCGCACGAGCGCTCCGCCATCATGGGCGCGCTGTCGCTGTACCTGAACTTCATCAACCTCTTCACGCTGCTGCTGCAGCTGCTGGGACAGCGCGAGGACTAGGCGCCAAGGCGCACAACGTCGCCTAACCGAACATTAAGGGGCTCCGGAACTTTCCGGGGCCCCTTTTTGCTGCCGGCGTCGGGCCGCTGGAAAACGGGTTCCGCGATCTCTACATTATCGCGGCAATCGGCATCCCGATCCGGGAGCGGCCGACCGGCCCGGCGGGATCCGGGCTATCGAGAGGATTTTCCATGTCCGATTTCGATCGGAATGCCGCGGCAGCCCGCGGCGGTTATGCGGATCGCGCGGTCGCCTTCGATGCCGGCCTGCGCGCGCATATGATCCGCGTCTACAACTACATGGCCTCGGCGGTGGCGCTGACCGGCGTCGTGGCCTTCATGACCTTCCAGATGGTAGGCGGCAGTTCGATCACCGTTGTCGGCGGCAAGATCTCCGGACTGACCCCGCTCGGCCAGTTCCTGTTCGGCGGCCCGTTCATGTGGGTGCTGATGCTGGCGCCGCTCGCCATGGTGATGGTGTTGAGCTTCGGCATCCAGCGGCTCGCCGCCGGCACGGCTCGGCTGATCTTCTTCGCCTATGCCGCGCTGCTCGGCGTTTCGCTGGCGACCATCTTCATCGTCTACACCGCGAACTCGATCGCCAACGTGTTCTTCATCTCGGCGGCCGCGTTCGGCGGGCTGAGCCTCTACGGCTACACGACCCAGCGCGACCTTTCGCCGATCGGCTCGTTCCTGATCATGGGCCTGATCGGCCTAATCCTGGCTTCGCTGGTGAACCTGTTCCTGAAGTCCGATGCGATGTCCTTCATCATCTCGGCGGTCGGCGTGCTGGTGTTCGCCGGACTGACCGCGTGGGACACGCAGAAGATCAAGGAGATGTACAGCGCCGCCGACGACGAGCAATCGGCCGGCCGCAAGGCGGTGATGGGCGCGCTGGCGCTGTATCTCGACTTCATCAACCTGTTCCTGATGCTGCTGCGTCTGTTCGGCAACCGCCGCTGACAAGGCGCACCGCTTATGAAACCGACAACGCCCCGGCCGCCCGCCGGGGCGTTTGCTTTTGTCGCAGACGCCCCGCACTCCGTCGCATTCGTCCCAGCATGTCCGCGCCCTTCACGATCCGCGCCGTAAGGCCGGAAGACATCGCCGCCATTACCGCGATCTACGGGCATGCCGTCGCGCATGGCACGGCTTCCTTCGAAATCGAGCCACCGGCGGAATCCGAGATGGCGACGCGGCTCAAAGGTCTGGTCGAGGGCGGCTTTCCGTATCTCGTCGCCGATCATGAAGGCGAGGTCGTCGGCTATGCCTATGCCGGTCCGTATCGCGCGCGCATCGCCTACCGCTACACTGTGGAGGACAGCGTTTACGTCCATCCCGCCGCGCACAAGCGCGGGGTCGGCCGTCTGCTGCTGACCGCATTGATCGCACAGGCCGAACAGCGCGGCTTCCGGCAGATGATCGCGGTGATCGGCGATTCCGCGCAGTGGCCCTCGATCGCGCTGCACCGCTCGCTGGGATTCGTGCCGATCGGCACGCTGGCCAACGTCGGCCTCAAGCACGGCCGCTGGCTGGACAGTGTGCTGATGCAGCGCGCTCTTGGAGAGGGCGCGGAGACCACCCCGGATCGCGATCCGGGTATCTGGTAGAGATATCGCTTTAGCGGCGCCTTGCTCTGGCGCTCGCGGCCGGCGCGGCCTTGGGCAGCACGGCCGGCCCGAGCGAGGGCTGCTTCGCCGCCTCGCGCAGGCAGAACACGAATTGCGCAGCGGCCGGCGACAGCGGGCGATCGCTGACGGTGATGATGCCGACCGACAGCGGCTGGTGCGGAAAACGCACCGGCAGCACGACAAGCTCGCCGCCGTTAAGATCGCGCTGGACCACCGACAGCGGCAAGGCCGCCACCGCTGCCTGGTCGATCATCATTGAACGCGCCATGAGATAGGACGTGGTCTCGGCATAGGCGCGCGGGCTGGACAATCCATGCTGCGCGAAAAGCTGCAGCACGGGGCCGTACACCACGCTGCCGGGCGGCGGCAAAATCCAGCGCGCCTGCGCCAGATCGCGATGATCGAGCTGCGGCCGTCCAACGAATGGATGGCGCGCCCCGGCGACCACAACGATCGGCTCCTGGAACAGCACCTCCTGATCGAGACGCTCGCGCTTGTCGATCGGGGTCAGACGGCCGACCATCAGGTCGATGACGCCGCTGCGCAATTCGCCGGTCAGGGCATCCTGCGCCCCCTCGATCACCCGAACCGGCACATGCACGTCGCGCTCATGCAGCAGCCGCACGGCGGCCGGCAAGAGGATCGGCAGAGTGACCAGCATCGACCCGACGGTCACGACGCCGGTACTGCCCGCGTCGACCGCCTCGATCTCCTCGGTGATATGCCGCACCTCTGACTGGATCGTCTTGCTGTGCGCCAGCAGCGAGCGGCCGAACACCGTCGGCGTCAGCCCACGCGCGCCGCGCGTGAACAGCGGCCGGCCGAGGATTTCCTCGATCTCGCGCAGCCCCTTGGAGGCCGCCGGCTGGGTGATGTTCAGCCGCGACGCGGCGGCGGACAGGCTGCGCGCGTCGGCAATGGCGTCGATCAGCCGCAAGTGCCGCAGCTTCAGGCGGTCCATGATCTGGCGATAACGGTCGATACCCATGACCGCACTATAACCATCCGGTTATATCGCCGGGAACAGATTTCATGACGCCCACACCGTTCGGCAACGTAGTCTTTGCCAGGTTCCAACTATCGCCAGGGTCATGCTGTGCCGAAAATTAGCAGATTTTCCGTCATTCCCGTCAGCCTCCCGGACGAGGATCCGGAGTGGAAATTCGCCGGCCAGAACTACCCGAAATGGGATGCCTGCATCCTGGCGCTGGAGGCGGATGATGGCACAATTGGTTATGGCTACGCCGCGGCCTTCACCCACCTCGGCGCCACCAACGCGGCCGTCGAAAGCGTCCTGAACCGCCTCGCGCCGATGCTTGTCGGCCGCGACTGCCTCGACATCGAGGCCAATATCCAGATCACCGACAAGGGCATCACCGCCAATCATCCGGCGAAGTCGGGCATCGACTGCGCGCTGCACGATCTGGCCGCCAACGTGCTCAAGGTCCCGCTGTATCAGTTGTTCGGCGGCAAGGTGCGCAACACCATTCCGATGTGCCGGATGCTGGCGCTGAAGAGCCCGGCGCAGACCGCCGAAAAGGCCCGCGCCCGCGTCGACGAGGGCTATCGCTGCCTGAAGATGAAGGTCGGCGGCAACGTCGCCGAAGACGTCGCGCGCGTGCGCGAGGTGCGCAAGGCGGTCGGTGACGACATCCGCCTCACCGCCGATCCCAACATGTCCTATTCGGCCAAGGACGCGATCGCCTTCGTCGAACGCGCCGCCGAATACAATCTCGACATGATCGAGCAGCCGGTCCGTGAG
>JAEWHY010000332.1 GCA_023387555.1 Pseudomonadota bacterium | reverse complement strand
GGCCTGCGCCTGCTGCATCTGCCGGCCGAGCGCGACGACCTTGCCGCGGTCGATGCCGCCGCCAAACGGCTGGCCGAGGGCGCGACCGATTTCGTGTTCCTGGGCACCGGCGGGTCGAGCCTTGGCGGCCAGACGCTGGCGCAGCTTGCCGGCTATGCCGTGCCCGGCGTCGGCGCGCTCCGCGTCGGACCGCGCATCCATTTCATGGACAATCTCGATCCCTTAAGCTTTGCGCTGCTGCTGGCGCGGCTGCCGCTCGCCAGTTCGCGTTTCATCGCAATCTCCAAGTCCGGCGGCACCGGCGAGACCCTGATGCAGACCGCGGCTGCGATGGAGGCCTGCCGCGCGCAGGATGTCAGCATCGCCGACACTTTCCTGGGTCTCAGCGAGCCGGCCAAGCCCGGCAAGCGCAACGGCCTGCGCGATCTGCTCGAGCCGGAAGGCGTTGAATTCCTCGATCACGATACCGGCGTCGGCGGCCGCTTCTCGGCGCTGACCAACGTCGGCCTCTTGCCGGCGGCGATGCTCGGCCTCGATATCGTGGCGCTGCGCGAGGGTGCGGCGGCGGCGCTGGCGCCGGTGCTGGCGGGCGCGCCCGCCCGCGAGGTGCCGGCCGCACTTGGCGCCGCGCTGTCGATCGCGCTCGCCGAGGACAAGGGCAAGACCATCTCGGCGGTCATGGCCTATGCCGACCGGCTGGAAAAATTCGCCAAATGGTATGTGCAGCTCTGGGCCGAAAGCCTCGGCAAGGATGGCAAGGGCACGACGCCGATCGGCGCGCTCGGCCCGGTCGACCAGCACAGCCAGTTGCAGCTGTTCATCGCCGGACCGCGCGACAAGCTTTTCACGGTGATCACCACGGCCGCCGCAGGGAAGGGGCCTGCGGTCGATCCTGAACTCGCCGCACGCGCCGGCGAGCCGGGCTTCGCCGGCAAGACCATCGGTGACCTGGTCGCGGCCCAGGGTCGTGCCACCGCGCAGACGCTGGCCAAGAACGGCTGTCCGGTCCGCACCTTCCATCTCGACACCATCGACGAGCACAGCCTCGGCGAACTGATGATGCATTTCATGCTGGAGACCATCATCGCGGCGCATCTGCTCGGCGTCGACGCCTTCGATCAGCCGGCGGTGGAAGAGGGCAAGGTGCTGGCGAAGCAATATCTTTCCGGCACGTCCTGAAAGCGTTCTCGGCGTCATTGCGAGAACCCATAACCACCGTTCCGGAATATGGGCCCCCGCCTTCGCGGGGGCGACAACCTCATGCCCTCCGCCGCCGACAACATCGTCCCGCTCTACCAGCGCCATGCGCAGGCTTATGATCGACTGCGCGGACGCAGCCTGTTCGAGAAATCGTGGCTCGATGCCTTTGCCGCGCTGCTTCCGGCCGATGGCGCCGTGCTCGACATTGGTTGCGGCATGGGCGAACCGATCGCCCGCGATCTGATCGGGCGCGGCCTCGCCGTCACCGGGGTCGATTCATCGCCTGAGCTGATCGCGATGGCGCAGGCGCGCTTTCCGCAGCACGTCTGGATGGTGGCGGACATGCGCGCTCTTTCGCTTCATCGCGCATTCGATGGCCTTCTGGCCTGGGACAGTTTCTTTCACCTCGCGCCGGACGACCAGCGGCGCATGTTCGCGATCTTCCGCGACCATGCCGCGCCGCTCGCCGCGCTGATGTTCACCAGCGGACCTGCGCAGGGCGAGGCGATCGGGACATTCGAGGGCGAGCCGCTGTATCACGCGAGTCTCGATGCGGCGGACTATCGCGCGCTGCTGGATACGAATGGCTTTCGCGTCCTGCGCCATGTCGCCGACGATCCGGCCTGCGGCGGCCACACGGTGTGGCTGGCGCAGCGGGTGTGACATTCGTCGTCCCCGCGGAAGCGGGGACCCATTGCCACCGCTCTCACTGTTTGAACACCGGACCGAGTTTCTTTTGCAGCGTCGCGCTGTATGGGTCTCCGCTTTCGCGGAGACGACTGCGTTTTATATTTCGACACGAATAGCGTTACACTGGACACCATGATCCGCGTGACCGACACCATCAGCATCGACGAGGACGAGATCGAGGAAAGCTTCGTGCGCTCCTCCGGTCCCGGCGGTCAGAACGTCAACAAGCTGTCGACGGCGGTGCAACTGCGCTTCGACGTGCGCCGTTCGCTGTCGCTGCCGAACGATGTCGCGATCCGTCTGATGAAGCTCGCCGGCAAGCGGCTGACCAAGGACGGCGTGCTCGTCATCATCGCGCAGACCGCGCGCACCCAGGAGCGCAACCGCGCCGAGGCGCGCGAGCGCCTGATCGAACTGATCCGGGAGGCATCGGTGAAGCCGGTCAAGCGGCTCGCCACCAAACCGACGAAGGCATCGAAGACCAGGCGCCTCGAAGGCAAGAAGCGCCGCGCCGACGTGAAGGGCATGCGGGGCCGGGTGCGGGCGGATTGATGTCAGCCGTAGGATGGGTTGAGCGCAGCGAAACCCATCGGCGTACCGGCTATGGGTAAGCGTAGCCCGGATGAGCGAAGCGAAATCCGGGGAAAGCGATCCCGCATGTCGCTTCGCTCATGCGGGGCACCGGT
>JAEWHY010000325.1 GCA_023387555.1 Pseudomonadota bacterium | reverse complement strand
GCATTGCAGTTGTAGGTCGTGGCGTGCCACGTCTTCTTGGTCGCCTGGAGATGCCGGATATAGGCCAGGGTCTTGCGATATTCGGCCTCGGTCAGCGTCACGCAGAAGCGCGCCGTCAGATATTGCTCGTCGAGATCGCCCCAGGAGACGCCGGTCTCGGACTCCACCGGCACCATCATGCCGCGCATATAGACGTTCGGATCGTCGCCCTTGGGATGCAGGCCGGCCACCTGGAAGCTGGCGAAACGATTGCCCTCGCCGAGCCGGCCGTGAAACACGAACGTATGTCCGAAGCTGACCGCGGTGCGTGAGCGGAATTCGACGAAATACGGCTTGCCCGGTGCGCGGGCGGCCCGACAGCCAACCGAGGTAACCGGCTGCTTGATCGGCTCGCGGTTCGGGCCCTGGACCTGACGCTGGACCGGCCTCTGCGCAGGCTTTTCACCGGTCACATTGACGGCCGGCAGCGCACCGGTCGATCCGGTTGAAGCCGGTGCCGGGGCGGCAGCCGCTTGCGGCGCTGCGGCCTGAGCGGCCGCAGCCGGGGCTGCGGGAGCGGGGATAGCGGAGGCCTGCGCAGCGGCCGACACCGGGGCTGCGGAAGCGGCCGCCGAAGCCGCCGGCGCCTGGGCGACACGGACGTTTTCCTGGGCAAGAGCGGCGCCGCAGCAGATCGAAACCACGGACGCGGCTGCGACCACGAAGGCCGCTCCGGAGAACAGCGCGCTACGCGCCGATGTATGTCTGGTTCTGGCTTTCATGACAGCCCCCGAAATCTGCATCGCCTATCACACGCGCGCGATGATGCCGAAGTCAAGGCGAGCGACACACAAAGCCGGGTTCGGTGCGATGTTCGCAGGTCGCCGTTGCCGGAACGCCTCATGTTCCCGGCGCGAACCCTTCGGCAGCAGCTTCATACCGAAGGGCTCTCAAGCGACTGAAAAGGCAACGATCGACAAGTCAGCCACGAGACCGAGCGATCGAGCAGGCAGCGACCGAGGGGACAGAGCGACTAATCAATACAAGGCGCGCATTTCACAAGGCGCGCATCACGCGCTCAGGCCGCCCGCCAACTTGGTTCCAAAACGCAAAAATGGCCTATGCGAGCTGAACTCGCATACGCCATAACGTAACACCACGAGGCCCTACGCGAATCCAAGATTGCGCAGCCAACGCAAAGATACAGAAAGGGGCCGGTCAAGGACCGGCCCTTTCTCGATCTTGGCCTCAGTACTTGGCGACGACCGGCGCCTTGCCGACCGGTGCCTTGCCGTACATGGTGCAGCCAGCAGCGCTCAGGAGAGCAAGCACCGCAGCGGTTGCCATCAGACACTTCTTCATAGGGAGCCCCCAGGTGAATCAACGAATGCACGATAGAGATGTATGACACAGCTCACTAGTGCATATTTACAACACCGCATTAACTAAATTATTAAAACGTCGGCTTTCCACCGCGTCTTTTTTCGCTGCGGTCAGGAAATCTCAACGGACGGCCACCTCCGCCGGGCAGCGGGCGGCCCAATATGAAAACCGCCCCCCGGGGACTTAGCGGGAACGCCAGGCACTCGACGGCCATTGCCGCCGGCCAGCTTTACCGTCGCGGCGCGCCAGCGCTGATCAATGACGACGATTTCGGCATCCCAGGCGCCCGCACGCAGATCGTTGTGGTGCGCGGGCTGACTTTCGGTCAGTGAGACAACGAACCGAACGCGAAGGAAATGCGACAATGAAAACCTATCGTATCGCCGCCATTCCGGGCGACGGCATCGGCAATGAAGTCCTCCCCGAGGGCATTCGCGTGCTTGAAGCGGCCGGCAAGCGCTTCGGGCTGTCGTTCACGTGGGATCACTTCGACTGGAGCTGCGAGCATTACGCCAAGCACGGACGCATGATGCCGGAGGGCGGGCTCGACCTGATACGCAAGCACGACGCGATCTTCCTCGGCGCGGTCGGCTTTCCCGGTGTGCCGGATCATGTCTCGCTCTGGGGCCTGCTGATCCCGATCCGGCGCGAATTCGATCAATATGTGAACTTGCGGCCGTGCCGCGTGCTGCGCGGCATGACCAGCCCGCTCGCGGGCCGCGGACCCGACGACATCGATTTCTTCGTGGTGCGCGAGAATGTCGAAGGTGAGTATTCGGAAATCGGCGGACGCATGTTCCGCGGCACCGAGAACGAAGCCGCGATGCAGGAATCGATCTTCACGCGGCGCGGCACCGATCGCGTGATGCGCTACGCCTTCGAACTCGCGCGCAAGCGCCCGAAGAAACACGTCACCTCCGCCACCAAGTCGAATGGCATCGTCCACACCATGCCATTCTGGGACGAGCGCTTCGCCGCGGTGAAGGCGCAATATCCGGACATCCGCGCCGACCAGTTTCACATCGACATTCTTGCCGCGCATTTCGTGCAGCATCCGGACTGGTTCGATGTGGTCGTTGGCTCCAACCTGTTCGGGGACATCCTGTCCGATCTCGGCCCCGCGGTCGCCGGCTCGATCGGCATCGCACCGTCCGCCAACATCAATCCGGAGCGGACCTTCCCCTCGATGTTCGAGCCGGTTCACGGCTCGGCTCCCGACATCGCCGGCAAGGGCATCGCCAATCCGATCGGACAGATCTGGTCGGGCGCGATGATGCTCGAGCATCTCGGCCACAAGGATGCCGCCGACGCCATCGTGGCGGCCATCGAAGTGGCGCTGGCCGATCCCAAGGCTCGCACCCGCGATCTCGGCGGGACCGCGAACACGGTTGAATGCGGCCGCATTATCGCGGAGGCTGTCTCCCGCTAAGAAACCGGCCGCAAAACAACAAGCGGCCGGACACATAGGGAGGATGCCATGCAATTCGTCACGCGCCTTGCCGGCGTGGCCGCGCTCGCGTCTGCCATCGTGCTTGCGGCGATTCCGGGCGCAAGCGCGCAATATCCCGACCGCACCGTCACGATCCTCGTGCCGTTCGCCGCCGGCGGCACCACCGATGTGGTCGCGCGCATCATGGGCGATGCGATGAGCCGCATCATCAAGTAGCAGGTGGTCGTCGAAAACGTCACCGGCGCCGGCGGCACCGTCGGCGTCACCCGCGCCAAGAACGCGGCGCCGGACGGCTATACGCTGCTGATGGGCAATCTCGGCACTCAGGCCGCCAGCGTCGGGCTCTATCCGAAGCTCGCCTACGATCCACGAACCGATTTCGAGCCGATCCTCAATACCGGCGGCACACCGATGCTGGTGGTTGCCAAGAAGGATCTGCCGGTCAAGGACTTCAGGGAATTCGTCGCCTATCTCAAGGCCAATGGCGACAAGATGAATTACGGCACCGGCGGCGTCGGCGCGACCTCGCATCTGACTTGCCTGTTTCTCGATGCGCTGCTTGGCGTGAAACCGACCCATGTGCCGTTCCGCGGCTCCGGCCCGGCGCTGAATGCGCTGCTCGGCGGACAGGTCGATTATGTCTGCGACCAGACCGTCGGCGTCGTACCGAGCATTCAGGCGGGCACGGTGAACGGGCTCGTGGTCGCGACCGACAAGCGCATTGCGGTGACGCCGAATGTGCCGACCGCGGTCGAGCAGGGCTTGCCGGATTTCCAGGCGATCGGCTGGAACGCGCTGTTTGCGCCGAAGGGCACGCCGAAGGAGATCGTGACGAGGCTCAACGCGGTGGCACGTCAGGCACTCAACGAGGACGGCACCAAGAAGCGCCTGCTCGACCTCGGCATCATCCTGCCAACCGAGGCGGAACAGACGCCGGAGCATCTGGGCCAGCATGTCGCAAAAGAGATCGACAAGTGGGTGCCGGTCATCAAGAAGGCTGGCGTGACCGTGTCGCAGTAGCCGCGCTCTTCACCTCCCCCTGAAAGGGGGAGGTCGACTGCCATCGCGAAGCGAAGGCAGTCGGGTGGGGGTCACTTCTCAAGCGTGCAGTTTCCACGATAAGACCCCCTCCCCAGCCCTCCCCCCTTTCAGGGGGAGGGAGTCACAGCCGCTGGAGGATCTACATGCGCAGCCACAAGATCGCAGCCATCGGCGGCGACGGCATCGGCCCGGAGGTCATCGCGGCCGGCCTTGATGTGCTCGAGGCCTGCGCCAGGCGCGACGGCGGTTTTGCGCTCGACGTGACCCATTTCGACTGGGGCTCGGCCTATTACCGCAAGCACGGCGTGATGATGCCGGAAAGCGGCGCCGATCAATTGCGCAAGTTCGACGCGATCTATTTCGGTTCGGCGGGTGCGCCCGATATCCCGGATCACATCACGCTGTGGGGCCTGCGGCTCGCGATCTGCCAGCCGCTCGATCAATACGCCAATGTGCGGCCAACCCGGATCCTGCCGGGCATCACCAGTCCGCTCCGCAATGTGAGCGGGCCCGAACTGGACTGGGTGATCGTGCGTGAGAACTCCGAAGGCGAATACGCCGGCGTTGGCGGCCGCGTGCATAAGGGCCTGCCCGAGGAGGTCGCGACCGATGTCGCGATGTTCACCCGCCCAGGCGTCGCGCGCATCATGCGCTTCGCCTTCGAACTCGCCCGCTCGCGCCCGCGCAAGCTGCTCACCGTCGTCACCAAGTCGAATGCCCAGCGCCACGGCATGGTGATGTGGGACGACATCGCCGCCGAGGTCGCGCACAATTATCCCGACGTCACCTGGGACAAGATGCTGGTCGATGCCATGACCATGCGCATGACATTGCGACCGCAGACGCTCGACACCATCGTCGCCACCAACCTGCATGCCGACATTCTGTCCGACCTCGCCGCGGCGCTGGCCGGTTCGCTCGGCATCGCGCCGACCGCCAATCTCAACCCGGAGCGGCACACGCCTTCGATGTTCGAGCCGATCCACGGTTCGGCTTTCGACATCACCGGCAAGGGCATCGCCAATCCGGTCGGCGCGTTCTGGACCGGCGTGATGATGCTGGAGCATCTCGGCGAAAAGGCCGCGGCCGCGCGCCTGATGAAGGCGGTCGAGCGCGTCACGGCCGACCCGTCGCTGCACACGCCCGATCTCGGCGGCAGTGCCACCACACGGCAGGTCACGGACGCCGTGGTGAAGGCGATCGAACGGGAGAATGAATAGGGATCGCCGTCAGTCACCCCCCCGTTCGTCCCCGCGAAAGCGGGGACCCAGGGTCGAGAATTCTGGATTCCCGCTTTCGCGGGAATGACCGGAGTGTGTGGCACCTGCGCGCAGCGCGCTACTCCGCCATCAGCACCTGGCGGCATTCCTCCGGCAGCGCGCTCATCGTCATATGCTTGCGCGGACGATCGGACGGCGGCTCCGGCGGTCGCAGGATCTTCGGCTGGAACCAATAGGCAAGCTCCGCGCCGCAACCATCGCCCTCGCCGGTCGGCGGCTGCGGCTTGCAGGTCGGCGAGTCTTTCGGGCAACCGATGCGCACATGGAAATGGTAGTTGTGCCAGTACCACGGCCGCACCTTGTTCAGCCATGTGCGGTCGCCCCTCGCGTCGCGGCACAGCGCCTTCTTGATCGCGGCGTTGACCAAAATGCGCTCGACCAGCGGATCTTCCGCTGCCGCCTTGATGATGCCGACGTGACCTGGCGTCCAGATCCGCGGGTCGACATCGAGCTTGTCGTCGCGCACCACGTTGGTGGCCAACATTTCCTCGCGCTCGAGCCGCGTCAGTTCGCGGTTCGGCATCGGGGTAAGCCAGATATCGGCATCGAGACCGATCTGGTGACTCGCATGGCCAGTCAGCATCGGTCCGCCCCGCGCCTGCGCGAGATCGCCGACCAGCAGGCCGTTCCAGCCGACCTTGGGCGCCTTCTCGGCAAGCCGTTCGAGAAACGCGATCAGCTCCGGATGACCCCAGTTGCGATTGCGCGACAGCCGCATGACCTGCCAGTTCTTGCCGTTGACCGGCAGCGCGATGCCGCCGGCAAGGCAGCCACGGGTGTAGAAGCCGATAGCGCGCGCCTGCAGATTGGCTGGCGTCAGCTTGCGGCCGAACAGGTCCTTTGCCGGGTTTTTGGGATCGTCGGGATTGGCAAGCGGTGGCAGCGGCTTCGGATCGACGCTGCCCTTGTCCTGCGCATGACCCGCACCATTGGCAAACAGCGCCGATGCCAGCGCAAAGATGAACAAAAACACCTTCATTCGACCGCACCTCTTAACGGTATTTTTGCGCGCTGACTTTACATGCTTGATGCGAGTCTGGAAGCTGTTTGCGCGGTACCGATACGGGTTTTGCCATGCGTCCGTTTCCCGCCCTTGTTCCGAAACTTGTGCCTGCCATTGCCGCAATCGTCGTGCTTTTCGCCGGTTCTGGCGTGAGGGCCGAGGTCGTGGTGCGGGTCGACAAGGCCGCGCAGCGGATGACGGTATCCGTCGACGGCGTCCCGACACACAGCTTCGTGGTTTCCACCGGGCTCGCCGGAGGGCCGCCCAACGGGAC
>JAEWHY010000310.1 GCA_023387555.1 Pseudomonadota bacterium | reverse complement strand
TGCCCAGGTGCCGCCGCCGTAAGGAGTATTGTCGGTGTCGCCCATGACGACGCGCACGTTGTCCATCGACACGCCGAAGGCCGAGGCGACGCATTGCGCGATCACCGCTTCCGCGCCCTGGCCCTGTTCCGACACGCCGGTATGGCAGACGATCGCGCCCTTGGCGTCGAGCCGCACCGTCGCGCCGTCCTGCGCGGAAATCTTCGCGCCACCGACTCCGTAGAAGGCCGCGCTCGGATTGGTCACCTCGATAAATGAGGCGAAGCCGATGCCGCGATGGATGCCCCTTGCGCGCGCCGCCGCCTGATCGGCCCGCAGCGCCCGGTAATCCATCATCGACAGGATCTTGTCGGTGGAGGCGATGTGCGACAGCTTCTCGAACTTGATGCCGGATGCCGCCTGCGCCGGATAGGCGTCGTCCGGGATGAGATTTTTCCTGCGCACCTCGACAGGGTCCATGCCGATCTTCGCGGCGGCCTGATCGACAAGCCCTTCCGTCACCGCGACCGCGATCGGATGGCCGACGGCGCGGTACTGGCACATCACGTTCTTGTTCTGGAACACGACGCGGGCGCGGGCCCGGTAGTTTGGGCAGGCGTAGGGCCCGCCGGTGAGATTGACGATCTGGTTCGCCTCGATCCCCGATGTGCGCGGATAGACAGAGTAGGGGCCGATGCCGGTCAGGTCGTCGATCTCGAAGGCGGTGATGGTGCCGTCCTTCATGATGCCGATCCTGCCTTTGACGCGGTGGTCGCGGGCGTGAATGTCGGTGACGAAGCTTTCCAGCCGGTCGGCGACGAATTTGACCGGCCGGTTCAGCATCTTCGACAGCGCCACCACGGCCATCTCGTCGGCATAGGTGTGGACCTTGATGCCGAACGAGCCGCCGACGTCCTTGGTCACGACGCGGACCTGATGCTCGGCGAGATCGAGGTGCTTGGCGAACAGGTTCTGCATCATGTGCGGCGCCTGCGTGCCCTGATAGACGGTCAGCCGCTCCTCGCCCGGATTCCAGTCGGCGATGATGGCGCGCGGCTCGTTGCAGACGCCGGTATGGCGGCCGAAGTGGAACACCTGCTCGACGACGGCATCGGATTGCGCGAAGGCCTTGTCGACCTCGCCGGCATCGAGCGTGCGTTCGAAGGTGAGATTGTCGCCGAGTTCGGGATGGATCAGCGGAGTGCCGGGATCGAGTGCGGTTTCGGGATCGGTGACCGCCGGCAATTCCTGGTAGGTGACCTCAATCAGTTCGCAGGCATCCTCGGCCTGCGCACGCGTCTTCGCCACCACGGCACAGACCGCTTCGCCCTGCCAGCAGGAGCGATCGACGGCGAGCGCGTATTGCGGCGCGGACTTGATGCCCTTCAGATGCGTGAGCACGCCGACCCATGGCGTGATGACCTTCGCAAGCTCGGGTCCGGTGACGACCGCGACCACGCCCGGCGCTTTCTCCGCGTTGCTCTTGTCGATCCTGACGATCCGCGCGTGGGCATGCGGCGAGCGCAGATAGGCGACATGCACCATGCGCGGCAGCGTCATGTCGCTCACGTACTGCGCGCGCCCCTGCGCGAGGCGCTTGAGGTTCGGGCGCGGCACCGAGCGGCCGATATAGGAATTGGGCCGGTCGAGCGCGGTGAGCGGCGAGGGAACGTCGGCGACGATTTTCATGATGCGGTCTCCGACCACTCCTTCTTCACCTCCCCCTGAAAGGGGGAGGTGATTGCCCTCGCGAAGCGAAGGCAATCGGGTGGGGGTCGATCAACCAACGGGAAAGGGACCCCCACCCCAACCCTCCCCCTTTCAGGGGGAGGGAGCACACCAGCGTACGCCGCTCGCTTATTCGCCCACTCACGAACGCTCTCCGTTCCGCGCCACCGCCACCGCCTCCACCGCATCCACAATGGCGTGGTAGCCGGTGCAGCGGCAGTAATTCCCCGAGATGTGTTCGCGGATGTGCTCGCGGCTCGGCGTCTTGCCGTTGCCGAGCAGTTCCTGCGCGGTCAGCAGCATGCCGGGCGTACAGAAGCCGCACTGCAAGGCGTTGCGCTTCTCGAAGGCGTCCTGCAGATCGGCGACCTCCCCCGTGTCCGAGACGCCTTCGATGGTCTCGATGTGGGCGCCGTCGCATTGCACCGCGAGCATCAGGCAGCCGCGCACCACGGCGCCGTTCACGCGCACCGAACAGGCGCCGCAGACGCCGTGTTCGCAGCCGATATGGCTGCCGGTGAGACCGAGGTCTTCCCGCAGGAAATCGACCAGCGACTTGCGCGCCTCGATCCGGGCCGCGACGGCTTCGCCGTTGACGGTGAGACTGATGTCGTAGCTGTGGGTCATCCGTTCGCTCCGCTCGCCGTCAGTTGCGCGGCGACACGGCGCAGCAAGACGCCGGCGAGATGCTTCTTCACCGCGCCGGTTTCCTGGATGTCGTCGGGCGGATCGAGGTCGGCATCGAGCGCCGCGACCGCGTCATCGACGCTGCCTGCGGCGAGCGCGGCTTCCGCCTGTCGCGCGCGTAGCGGCGTCAGGCCGACGCCGAAATAGGCGAGGCGGACATCCGTCAGCGACGCGCCATCGGCGCGCGCCGCGGCCGCAAGTCCGGCGAGGGCATAATCGCCGTGGCGGCGCGACAATTCGGCAAAGCCATAGCGCATGTCGGGTCTCGCCGCCGGCAGCCGGATTGCGGTCAGCATCTCGTCCGGGCCGATTGCGGTCTCATACAGCCCCTTGAAAAAATCATCCGCCTGCACACGGCGCGGACCATCCTTGCCGGCGATTTCGGCTTCGCCGGCAAGCGCCAGAAAACACGCCGGGAGTTCGGCGGCCGGATCGGCGAAGGCGATCGAGCCGCCGATGGTGCCGCGGTTCCGGATCGCGGGATGACCGATATGCGGCATTGCCATCGCGATCAGCGGCAAATGGTTGGCGACGACGGCGGATGTCGCGGCCGTGACATGACGGACCAGTGCGCCGATCGCAACGTCGCCGCCGTTGAGGGCGATGCTGTCGAGCCCCGGAATGCCGTTGAGATCGATCAGGATATTGGGCTGCGACAGCCGCATGTTGAGCGTGGCCATCAGGCTCTGGCCGCCGGCGAGCAGCTTTGCGCCGTCGCCATGCTCGCCGAGCAGCTTCACCGCGTCCTCGACCGAACGCGCCCGTGCGTACGCAAACGGCGCCGGCTTCACGCTGACCTCCCGAGGGTCTTGTTTTCTGGCTTTTGTTTTTTCTTATTCTGTGCGGGAGATTGTGCAGCCGTCAATGCGGTTTCGTCAGCCGGACCTGGCCGGCGCTACTCTCCATTCCGGTTGGTGAAACGGGCGTTGCCGAGCCCGGTGCCGATGGTCAGCACCGCCCAATGGTCGACATCCTGCATGAACGGGGTCTCGCTCAGGCCCTGGACGACGGCGTCGTTGTGCAGAACGATCGCGGTGTCGTCATCGCCGATCCGCGGAATTGCTTCGTGCAGCGCCTTCGGCAGATTGAATCGGCTCGAGGTCCAGTTGCCGGGCAGGTTCTGCGCGCCGCGGTCGATCGAGCCATCGTGTTCGATCATGCCGGGGCAGCCGATCCCGATGAACGGCGCAAGCTTGATCTTTTCACGCTGTGCTTTTGCGATCAGCCGCTTCAGCATCTCGGCGAGGCTGTCGACGGCGCCCTCGCGATTGATGTCTTCTTCCTCGGCATGACGCCACAACTCGTATTTCCACACCGACGCCTTCGACAGGTCGGTTTTCTTTTTCAGATTGAGGTCGACGATGCCGGCGCGCATGTTGGTGCCGCCGATATCGACGGCGACAATCGCGTCATGAGCCTTGAACATCCAGGCCGGCGCGAGATGGGCCGCCCCCAGAAGCCCGGCTTCGTCCGGATCGTTGCGGATCGGCACGAGGTCGACCTTGATCTTGTCGGCCTTCAGGATGACGGCGGCGCGCCCGATCGCGAGTTCGCCGACGCGATGGGCACGAAAGCCGCCGCCGATCACGATGCGCTCGGTCCCCACCCAAGCCTTCTGCTTGAGGAAGCGGCGGATCACCAGCGCCAGCTCCTGCGCGAAGTCTTCGATCGCGCCGTGAACCAGGCCTGCTGCCTCCGGATCGCCCTTCGCCAGCAATTCGTCGAACTGCTTCTTGCTCAGTTGCGCGGTCGGGATGTCGCCGAACGGATCGCTGCCGGACTTGCGCAGGACCTTGCGCCAGTTTTCGACAATCTCGGCGAAGGCGGATTTGCTGGCGCGGTCGCCGAGAAAGCCTTCGTCATCCTTGAGTTCGACGTTGTAACTGTCGACTTCGACCGAGGGCAGCCGCGTTGCGCCATGGGCTGCGACCGCAGGCAATATCTTGGCATCGGCCATTCCGTGATCCTCCGTCGCGAACCAACGATGGAAGCCCGGAAAGGTTTCAGCAGAACGGCGGCGAGCCGGGTGCCCTCGCCATGCACGCTACGCAGGCAGCCCTTTCACGATGTCGATAGCCCGCCGCAACAGCGTCATCGAGGCCTCCAGCGTGCGGAAGGCGGCGTGCGCGGACAGCGTCACGTTCTCCATCCGTGTCAGCGGGTGATCGGCTTTCAGCGGCTCGCTGTGATAGACGTCGAGACCGGCCTGCCGGATATGCCCGGATTGCAATGCCGCGATCATGGCCGGCTCGTCGATCAGCGCCCCGCGCGCGGTATTGACCAGGATCACGCCGGGCTTCATGCGCGCAATCCGCTCAGCGTCGATGAAGTTGCGGGTCTCGTCATTGAGGACGAGATTGAGCGAGATCACGTCTGACGTCGCTAGCAACGTGTCGAGATCGACCAGCGGCACGCCGGCGTCGGGGCGCGGGGTGCGATTGTAGGCGATCACATTCATGCCGATGCCCTTGGCGATCCGCGCGGTTTCCGCGCCGATGCCGCCAAGGCCGACAATGCCGAGCGTCTTGCCCAGCAGCTGGATGCCCTCGAGCGGCTTCCAGGTGCCGGCGCGGAGCGTGCGGTCCATCCGGGCGATGTCGCGGGCGCAATCGAACATCAGTGCGATGGTGTGCTCGGCCACCGCGGTGTCGCCATAGCCCTTGATGATATGGACGGTGACGCCGAGGTCCTTCAGTTCGGCAATGTTCATGTAGCTGGCGGCGCCGGTGCCGAGGAACACGACATGCTTGAGCGATCTGCATTGCGCGATGATCGGCGTTGGCATGTAGGAATGATCGTTCAGCGCGACGTCGTAGCCGTCGAGCAGGCGCGGCAGGTCCTCGCTCGTGAACGCAGCGGTGTTGACGGTGACCGGCGGGTCGCCGGCGCCATGCACGCGATGCCAGACCGGTTCGAGCTGATGATTGCAGTCGATGAAGATGGATTTCATGGGTCGGTCCTGACGTTTTTCATGGCCGCGCGCAACATCAGCGCCACTGCAAGGCCGCAGACCGTCACGCCAAGGAACAGGAAGGGCGCGCGCGCCCATCCGAAATGCTGCACCATCGAAGCCATCGCCGCCGGCCCGAACAGGTTGCCGAGATTGCTGGTCTGGTTGAGGAGGCCGAGCACGATCGCCAGCAACGCTGAGGTCGAGGCAAAGCGCGGCGCGGCGGCGAAGATCGAGGCCGGGATCAGTCCGGTGATCGCAAGACTGGCCGACGCGAGCGTGGCGATCGCGATCACCGGCAGGCTCTCCGAGAATACCCCGAAGCCGGCGGCGCCGACGAAGCAATAGCCGAACGCCGCAATCGCCCAGATCGGCGCGCCCATGCGCAGCATCGCGCCGGCGAAGACATTGCCGACCGCGTTGGCGGCCACCGAGATCGCGCTGATCGTTCCCGCGGCCGAGATCGACAGGCCGAGCCGGTCGACCAGCAAGGTCGGAAGGAAATTCGCCATCGCGGCGTACTGGAAGGTGTAGATGCCGAAGGCGAGCGCGAGAAGGAGAGGGCCGGGGGCGCCGAGCGCCGTCTTGATGTTCGGAACCAGCGTCATCAGCGGCGCCGCCGGGTGCGCGTCCTCATGCAGCGGCAGAGCGGCGATGACGCCCGCATAGGCCAGCGCCACAACGCCATTGACGATCCACAGACTCTGCCAGCCCTGCGCGATCAGATGCGGGCCCGCCAGCATCATGATCAGCGAACCGATCGGCATATAGGCCCCCCACACGGCGAGCACGGTGTCGCGATCCTTCGGCGCGGTTACAGCCCGCAGCAGCCGCGGGATGGCGAGCACCCCGGCGAGGAAGCCGCAGCCCTCGACCACGCGGGTTGCGATCAGCAGCGTGCCGTCGGACGCGAAGGCGCCGGCCAGGCTGCCGATTCCGGCGGTGATCAGCCCCGCGACCAGGGTGCGCTTGGCGCTGAACAGCGAGGCCAGAATGCCGGAGGGCAGGCCCGCCACCGCGCCCAGCACGCCATAGGCGCCGATCACCCAGGACGCGACCACCAGCGTCAGCGCCAGTTCCTTCTGCAG
>JAEWHY010000224.1 GCA_023387555.1 Pseudomonadota bacterium | reverse complement strand
CGCGTAGAGCGTGTCACCATGCAGAACCGGCTTCTTCAGACGCAGCTTGTCCATTCCAAGCTCCGCCAACGCGTTCGTGGCTGTCTCCTGGCTCGACAGGCCGATCACCAGCGAGATCGTGATTCCTCCGAACACGATCCGCGTCCCGACCGGGCTGTCTTTCATCTTGTGTTCGTTGAAATGCCCGTCCGCGGTGTTCATCACCAGATTGGTGAACATCACGTTCTCGATTTCGCCGACGGTCTTTCCACGGGCATGACGCATCGCGTCGCCGACCGTAAAGTCCTCGAAATACCAGCCGTCCGCGGTCAGGCTTGAAATCTTCGTCATTCTGTAGGTTTGCCCATCATAAACGCAAGCGCGGCGTCAGCCGGCATCATCGATGTGCTTCGCGAACCACCATGTTGGTCCGCTTGAACGAGATGACCTTCTTGTCGTCCTGGTTGAAGCCTTCCGTGAGCCAGGTCACGACACCATGCTTGGGCCACGACTGCGAGTCGCGCTTGTCGATAACCGTGGATCGCGCCCGGAGCGTATCGCCTTCATAGACCGGATCGAAATAGGAGAGCTCGTCGACGCCAAGAAATGCGCCGCCAGCCTCGCTGAGATCCTCCACGGTCAAACCCAGCACCGTGTTGAAGACCAACAACGGATTGACCACGATGCCCTTGTGACCGTGCGCCGCAGCGAAAGGCGCATTGAAGTGCATCGGGTTGAAATAAAGGAAAACGGTCGAGAACAGCGAATTGTCGCCGGAATTGATCGTCCGGCCCCAGTGATGCTCGAAAACACGGCCGAGCTCGTGGGTTTCAAAGCTTGTTCCGCGCCGCAGCCGTCGCGCCTGCTTCACGATGTCGTTCATTTTCAACCCGCAGAAGGTTACTCTCCGCCGCTCCGGATACGACGAATTTTCAAAGAAACATGGTGCGCACCGCGCGTCCAGACGCCCATCAGACTTTGCAGCTCGATATCACACTCATGAAATCACCCCGTCACCCTCGGTGACGGCCGATATGCTTGAGCAGAAGATCGGAATACTCCCGATAGCAGCTCTTGATCTTTCCGAGTGGAGCCCCGATTCCGACTGCCATGGCCGGCTGGCCGTCGATCCGCGGCAAGAGCGCGGCAACGACGCCTGCGTCGGGGGTCGCATCGCCGAATGTGGTTGAATAGCCGGTATCGCGAACCTTGCGCACGGCCTTGAGGATCGCATCAACCTGCTGCGAGGGCGCGCCGGGTACGCGCTCCGAGTTGATGCGCCGCACGATGGCCTTGATCTCGGCATCGGACTTTTCGGACAGCAGTGCGCGCCCGACGGCGGTCTGACAGAGCGGCCGGATCGCCCCCGGCTTCATGTAGAGCCGGACCGGATTTGTCGCCTGCGAGACATGAATATACATGGCGTTGACGCCATGTTGCACGCCAACGACTACGGCATCACCGGTCGCGCATGTCAGATCATGCGCGACCTTCATCGGGCTGATGGGCATCAGTTCCTCGTCGAAGAGCCAATTGCCCAACAAGCCGACCCTGAGCGTGGCACTGAACGTGCGCTTGTGAGGATCGTGGCTGAGGTAGCCCAGCTTCACCAGCGAGTGCAGAAGCACCGACGTGCTGGACTGCGGGAAATCGAGTTCGCTCGATACTTCATTGACAGTCATCGGCGTTCGCCGCTGACTGTACAGCTCGAAAACCTGAAGCACGCGCTTCGCCGATTTCACCACTGCTACCGTCATTCTTCTCTCCACATACCTTAGGCCTTGGATTTCCCGAGCAATTGGTCGGAGATGAGCCGCAACTGAATCTCGGATGTCCCTTCGAAGATCTTGGTCAGCCGAGAATCGCGCCAGTAGCGCTCCACTGCATGATGCGTCGTGTAGCCGGCGCCGCCATGAATCTGCAGCGCCTCGCTGGTAACGCGCTCGGCCATTTCGGTCGCGTGGTACTTCACCATCGCAGCTTCAGTGTCGCATCGCACCCCGGTGTCGATCTTGCGGCACACCGAATACAGCAACTGGCGAGCGGCCTCGATTTCCGTCGCCATATGCGCGACCTTGAACCTGATGGCCTGGAATTCAGAAATTGGACGACCGAACTGGACGCGGTCCTTTGCAAAGGCGATCGCATCCTCGAGGCCGCCCATGGCGAGCCCGATCGCCCGCGCCGCGGTATGGGCGCGCGCCACTTCGAGGCCATTGAGCGCGAGATAGAAGCCCCTGCCCTCTTCGCCGATCATGTTTTCGGCCGGAACCGACACGCGATCGAACGACAGTTCCCATGTCTTCCAGCCGAAATAGCCGATCTTCGGAATCGGCGAACCTGAGACGCCTTCCGGGAGTTGTCCGCGGGGCTTTTCGAGCAGAAACGCGGATATCCCCTGATGGGGCGGCGTCGAACTGTCCCTGGGCCGGGTTCGCGCCATGACCAGAATGAAGTCCGAACCATCCGCAAACGTGCACCAGTATTTGTTTCCGGTGATCAGCCAGCGGTCGCCATCACGCTCGGCCCGGCAGCTGAGACCCGATACGTCGGAACCGGTGCCGGGCTCCGACATTGCGAATGCGCCGATGAACTCGCCAGACGCGATGCGTGGAAGATAGCGCTCCTTTTGTGCGGTATTCAGGAAGCTCCCACGGAGCGGCGACCGTATGATGCTGGCCACGCTCATCCAGGATCGGCTGAGCTGCTCGGTAATCAGGCAGTATTCCAGACAGCCGAGACCCGCGCCTCCATATTCCTCGGGGATCATGATGCCGAAATAGCCCATTTCGGCCATGCGCTCGCGCAGCGTCAGGGGGATGTCCTCGCGCAAGGGATCGAGCTGGTTCGCAACCGGCAGCACCTCGTTCAGTGAAAACGCCCTCGCAGTATCCCGAATGAGAATCTGGTCGTCGTTCAAGTCAGTCATAGTTCTGTTCTTCCACGTTCAGGCGGGGGGCGGCTTGATGGCCAAAGGCCATCGAGAGCGCCCCCGAAGCCGTGCGCATCTGCATCGCACGACTATCGCCGGAACAGGGCATCTGCGTCAGCAGACTCCAATCACATACATGATAACGCAATGAAAATGAATCACAGCTCGGGATAAACCGCTACCCCGGCGAACCCGGCACATCATGTGTGTGATAAAAGGCCGTAGGCAGGCGTCGGCGTTGCCGACGCGATAGTATTTTCCGCTGATCAAGAACGAGCCCCCCGACCGATATGACCAACGTCGATCAAGTACTCTCTCTCGAAGATCTGGAACCCCTGGCCCAACGACTTCTTCCAAACTGCATTTTCAGCTTCGTGTCCGGCGGCGCCGAGACCAATGCCGCGTTGAACGGAAACCGTGCCGCGTTCGACAGCTTCGAACTCGTTCCCGAGGTGTTGGTCAACACCTCCAAGCGGTCAGCCGAAATAACGTTGTTTAGCGACCGCTGGAGCGCGCCATTCGGCATCGCCCCCATGGGCGGGGCCGGTCTCGCGGGTTATCGCGCCGACTGCGCCCTGGCGCTCGCCGCGCATGAAGAGAAAGTGCCGTTCATCCTGAGCGGCTCATCTCTCGTCCCGCTCGAAGAGATTGCCAGGATCAACCCGGATGCATGGTTTCAGGCCTATCTGTCTGTCGATCGCGATGAGATCGGAGCTTTGCTGGACCGCGTTTACGCATCCGGATTTCGCACCCTGGTGATTACGGCTGACGTCCCGGTCAGCGGGAATCGCGAGAACCTGATCCGGGCCGGCTTTTCCACACCGCTGAGGCCGACGGTCAAGCTTGCGCTCGACGCGGTCAGACACCCGCGCTGGTTGTTCAGCACCGCCACGCGCACTGTCCTCCGCCATGGCATGCCGCGCTACGAAAATGCGACGGCCAACGGCGGTGCTCCTGTGTTTTCCGCCACCGCGACGCGGGCCCACCTGCGCGATGCGCTCAGCTGGGAGGACCTGGAGTGGATTCGCGGGAAGTGGAACGCGCGTCTGATCGTCAAGGGGATCCTGTCGCGCGCCGACGCCGCCAAGGCCCACGAGGTCGGAGCCGACGCCATCATCGCCTCAAATCACGGAGGACGGCAACTCGACTGCGCGATATCGCCTCTTCATGCGCTGCCGCAGATCGTGGAGGCCGCACGCGACATGCCCGTGCTCTACGACAGCGGCGCACGACGAGGAACCGATGTGCTGAAGGCCATGGCTCAGGGGGCCAAGATGGTCTTCATCGGCCGGCCGTTCCTCTATGCGGCGGCGCTTGGCGAGGACAAGGCAATCAGCCGTGCGATCAATCTCCTCCGATCGGAAATCGATCGGAACATGGCGCTCCTTGGCTGCAACGACCTTCACGACATCAGCCGACGCGTACGCCGGCGCGTCTGACGCTATTCCGGCTCACAGCTTCGTCCGGCGCGCGGCACGGAGGGGCGGTTGTAACGCGGCAGCACGCCCCGTATGAGTGATAGCGCGCGCATGACGGTCGGCCGTTTTGCAGGGCTCGTCAGCAGCAAGCTGGATCCACACCTTCTCACGGCCTGCCGGCCACGATGGACGACACCATGACCAATCGCGAAAATCTCAAGGCCCGGTTTGCACGCCGCGATTACGTCATCGGCATCGCGCCGAAGTTCGCTTCTGCCGACCTCGTCGCGGCAATGGCTCCGCGCTTCGACTACATCTTCATCGATTGCGAAACGGCCGGACCGGACGTGGAAAGCATTCCTCATCTGGTGCGCGCGGCGCACGTGGGCGGTGCATCCGCCGTGGTGCGCCCCTGGTCGAAGGACATGGGGCTGTTGCGGCGCTATCTGGGGTGCGGAATCGACGGCTTCATGATGCCCGACGTGGAAAGCCCCGACGAAGTGTCCGCGGTGCGGCAGCTGATGAACGAGATCTACCCGGACAGCGGCGATACGCTCATCTATGCCGCCCTGATCGAGACTGTGAAAGGCGTCGAGCGCGCGCGCGACATCATGCTCGCGGAGGGCTGCGACGTCACTTATGTCGGCACATCCGATCTCGCGGTATCCTATGGATTGCCGCGGCGCGGCGATCACGCGCAGGTGCGCGAAATCGCCTTTGGCATCATCGAAACGGCTCGCTCGATCGGAAAATCGGCGGGCTGCCCCGTCAACAAATATGGGGTGCAGCCCGTCCTCGATGCCGGCGCCAGCAGCGTCATGCTGTTCATGCCGGACGTGCTGGCTGCCGGTCTTGACGCCACGATGGCGGGCTGGCCAAAGGCCTAGAACAACTTGTGGTGCTGCTCAGCGGATGAGCAGCACCGGGCGTTCAGCGGTCCGTATTGATCTTCACCTGTTGCAGATAGCTGCGCCATTTGGCGAGATCCGCTTTCACGCGCGTCTCCGCATGTGGCACGTCGCTCGCAACGATGGCTTCCGCATTTCGAGAGAGCTTTTCGACGACTTCCGGATCTTTCAGGGCCTTGGTCAGCACTTCATTCAGCTTGTCGACGATTGGCTTTGGCGTGCCCGGAGGCGCGAAGAAGCCGGTCCATGAGATGTGCTGAACCTCGGGATAGGTCTCCGAGACCGTCTGCGCATCAGGAAGCTGGGGAAAGCGCTCCTTGCCGGAAACCGCAATCACGCGAATCGACCCCGTGCTCAGATGCGGCAGGATCGAGGGAACGGTGATGGCTGCGGCCTTGATGTGACCGCCGACAAGATCGGACAGAGCCGGGGCCCCACCCTTGTACGGCACGTATTGAATATCGGCGTCGCCCAGCTTCTTCAGCAGTTCGACCATGATGTGCTGCGGCAAGCCGGGCGCCGCATAGGTCACCTTTCCGGGATTGGCCTTCGCATAGGCGATCAGCTCCGGGATGTTCTTTGCAGGCACCGAGTTATGGAGTGCGATACCGACGACCGTTTCCGACGCAATCGTGATCGGCACGGCGAGCAGAGGGTCGAAACCCAGATTCTGATACAGATGGGGAGCGACGACCATCACGCCGTCTGTCGTCAGGACGATCGTATGCCCATCGGGTGCAGCCCGCATCGCCGACGCGGTTCCGATGTTGCCGCCGGCGCCAGCGCGGTTCTCGACCACGACCGGCTGTCCCAGGACCGGCTGGATCTTCTGCTGCACCAGCCGTGCCAGCGCATCGATCTGGCCACCCGGAGGATATGGCACAACGATTGTGACCGGTCCTGCCGGATAGGTCTGGGCCGGTGCATGTGACGGTGCAATGAAGGACAGGCCGACAAACAGAAGTAGCGACAAGGCGGTTTTCAACCGATTCCTCCGGTGTGCTAATGCTTTGCACCCAAGAGGAAATAGAAGGCCGGAATCTCCGTCAACACCAGCCAATGCGGCTTCGAAGCGGGACGGCTTTTATTTCATATGTGATGGCAATGTCCGGCCGAACTGGGCGCCAGCAATCTCCGCGCCCATAGAAAAGGGATCAGCGGGTCGCCCCGCTGATCCCTCTCATTGCGTCGCGGTTACGACGACTTGGTGAGCGTCGAAGTCAGCGACGAAGAATAGGAGTCGTTGATCTTCGTTCCACCGGTCGCACTGGCGGAAGAGGCGAGACTCGACGCGGCGTACTGCCCCAGCAACTGGAGTTTTGACGCAAGTGCGGCGTCGCCGCTGGCGGCGGAGTCCACGCTGTTGCTGTTACTGGCCTTATACGCCAGCGTCGTCTGCGCACCTCCCCCAATGTCCGCCAGGTCCATGCTCTCGGCCCCGAGTGCAAGGAGAGATGCTGCTGCGATGCCCTCTCCCCCTGTGGCTCTTGTCAGGGTGCTGCCAGTTGCGATCTTCAGCGTACCGGCGGGATTGGTCGGCGCATTCTTGAGATTGAGCGCGTTTCCGGCCAAGTCCTTCACCGTGCCAAGGTTGAAGGAGCTCACGGCAAGATCTGACGTATTCTGACCGGACTGAACCTTGTAATCGAATACGAGTTTCTTGCTCCCCGAGCCGCTCACATAGTTGGCGACCCCGCCATTATTCAGCTTCAGCGAAGCAGACGTGCCGTCCACCTTCACTGCCTCGCTGAAGGCAAGCGTCAAGCGAACAGTGCCGGACTTCACCGTGCCATTGCCGTTGGTGATTCCAGTGCCGCTCGCCGTGATCGAGGACAGCTTCGGTTTTTGCGTATCGATGACAAGCGTGCCCACCGGATTCCGCGGAGCATCCGTCATATCGACGGTGTTACCCGCAAGGTCAGTGACACCGCTCAGCCCGTTGAATTTGGAGACTCTCAGGTCTGTCGAATTCTGACCCGAACCGATCTCGTAATTGAATACGAGATTCTTGGTCCCCGACCCGCTCACATATTTCGCAGTACCGCCACCGTTCAGAGTCAAGGTCGGAGTACCTGTAACCTTGACCGCCTCGTCAAAGGCGAGCGTCAAGCGAACAGTACCGGACCCCAACTTGCCATTGCCGTTGGAGATCCCGTTACCGCTCGTCGTGATCGCGGTCAATTTAGGCTTCCGTGTATCGGTCGTCGTCGGCGAACCGATCACGAGAGTCCCCGCCGGATTCTTCGGCGCGTTGGTCAGATTGAGGCCGTTGCCAGCGATATCCTTGACACCGTTCAGATTGAAGGTCGTGACCGCGAGGTCCGACGTATTCTGACCTGAGGCAATCTGGTAGTCGAATACGAGATTCTTGCTGCCAGAGCCGCTCACATATTTCGCAACACCACCATTGTTCAGCGTCAGCGAAGGCGACGTGCCATCGACCTTGACCGCTTCGTCAAACGCCAGCGTCAGGCGAACAGTACCGGAGTTCAATGTCCCGTTGCCGTTTGTAATGCCGCTGCCGCTTGCGCTGATCGAGGACAAAGTGGCAGGCTTTGAATCGATAACCAGCGTCCCCGCCGGCTGCATCGGCGCACCCGTCAGGTTGATGGCATTGCCTGCGGCATCCCTTACGCCGCCAAAATTGTACGACGTCACCGCAAGATCCGACGTAGTACGACCCGATCCAATCTCATATTTGAACCGAAGGTCGTTGGTCCCGGACCCGCTCACGTACTGCGCGGTCCCGCCATCGTTCAGCGTAATCGTCGGCGTACCCGTGACGTTCACCGCATTATTGAAGTTGAGCCAGATGTCGACCGTACCCGAATTGAGAACGCCGTCACCATTCGATATTCCGGCTCCGCCGACCGCGATATACGACATTACCGTCTGCTGTGTCGGGTTCGTCGGGTTCGTCGGCGGCGTCACCTCGCCGGGAATCGTTCCGCCAGTCACTCGGTCCAACAGCGGCGTGATCTTCCCCATGTCTTTCCAGAGCGCCTCCATGGTACGCGCATCGTAGGCATTCGCCTGCGCACGCACCACAGT
>JAEWHY010000205.1 GCA_023387555.1 Pseudomonadota bacterium | reverse complement strand
CACCTGCATCGCGCGCAGGCCGAGACGATCCATCAATTGCCGGTCGCGATCGGCCGCGGGATTCGGCGTCGTCAGAAGCTTCGGCCCGTAGAAGATCGAGTTGGCGCCGGCGAGGAAACACAGCGCCTGGGTTTCGTCGGTCATGTCCTCGCGGCCTGCCGACAGCCGCACCATCGAGCGCGGCATGGTGATGCGGGCGACCGCGATGGTGCGCACGAAGTCGATGGCGTCGATCGCAGCGCCGCTGGCCAGCGGCGTTCCCTCGACCTGCACCAGCATGTTGATCGGGACGCTTTCCGGATGCACCGGCAGGGTCGCGAGCGCATGGATCATGCCGACGCGGTCTTCGGCGCCCTCGCCCATTCCGACGATGCCGCCGCAACAGACATGGATGCCGGCGTCGCGCACATGCTCGAGCGTATCGAGACGCTCCTGATAGGTGCGCGTGGTGATGATCTCGCCGTAGAACTCCGGCGAGGTGTCGAGGTTGTGGTTGTAGTAATCGAGGCCGGACTCTTTCAGCCGCTTCGCCTGCGCATCGTTCAGCATCCCGAGCGTGACGCAGGTCTCGAGCCCCATCGCGCGAACGCCCTCGATCATGGCGCAGACCTTGTCGAGATCGCGGTCCTTCGGCTCGCGCCAGGCGGCGCCCATGCAGAAGCGGCTCGCGCCCGCATCCTTGGCCGCCTTCGCCTCGGCAAGGACGACGTCGAGGCTCATCAGCTTCTCGGCCTTGACGCCGGTGTCGTATTTCGCGCTCTGCGGGCAATAGGCGCAATCCTCCGGGCAGCCGCCGGTCTTGATCGACAACAGCGTCGAGACCTGCACCTCGGCCGGATCGAAATTGGCGCGGTGCACCGACTGCGCCCGAAACATCAGGTCCGGAAACGGCAGCGCGAACAGGTCGCGGATCTCGGCGCGGGTCCAGTCGTGGCGGACCGTCGCGTCCAGGCCGGCAAACGGCGGATTTTCATAGGTTCCGAGGGTCATTCGGCCATCCAAGGCAGTTCTTGCATTACGCCCGGGGCTTCATGTCATAGTGCCGCCGCCAAGCCAAGCTAGCCGGTCGGACCGATCCGGGGGCGCGGCACAGGACGGGGAATGGCGATGATTTCACGGCGGACCATGCTGGCCGGACTGGGCGCGAGCGTCGCGATGCCGGCGCTGGCGCAGCACCATCCGGGGCACGATCCGGTCTATTCCCACCTGACCGACCCGAAGATCAAGGCGCCGCCGCTCGATACCATGCGGCTGCAGCATGTGTTCGACTCGCCGGCGCCGCCCGCCGCCCAGCAGGGCCGCTGGGTGACGAAGACGCCGCTGCCGCTGCCGCGCAGCGAGATGGCCTGGGCCACCACGCTGAACAACCGGATGCATGTGGTCGGCGGCTATGGGGAGCAGCGGGTCGACCGCCCCTATCACCATGCCTATGACCAGGCCTCCGACCGCTGGATCGACGCGCCCCTGCTGCCGCGTGGGGCCAACCATGTCGGCGTTGCCGTGATGAACGGCAAGCTCTACGCGATCGGCGGTTTCGTCGAGCAGAACCGCAAACCCGACAACCTCTGCTTCGTGCTGGATGGCGAGACCTGGCGCAGCATCGCGCCGCTGCCGAAGCCGTTCGCGGCGATCGGCTGCGCGACCATCAACGGCCATCTGCATGCGATCGGCGGCGCGATCGGCGATACCTTCGCGACCAAGAAATCGGTGGACTGGCACCTCGTCTATGACCCTCGCATCGACCAATGGGCGACGCGCGCGCCGATGCCGACCGGCCGCGATCATACCGGTACGCTTGCGGTGAACGGCAAGATCCATGTGATCGGCGGCCGGGTGGATTCGTTCCACACCAACTCCAACCTGCACCATGTCTACGACCCGAAGACCGACAAATGGGAGCCGCGGGCGCCCTTGCCGACCGCGCGGTCGGGCCATGGTGCCGTCTTCCTGCGCGGCAGGATTTTCGTGATGGGCGGCGAAGGCACCAACCGCGTCTACGGCCAGAACGAGGGCTACGACGTCGAAAAGGACATCTGGGAGTCCTATGCGCCGATGCCGACCCCGCGCCACGGGCTTGGAGCTGCCGCGATCGGCAACTTCATCCATGTCGCGGGCGGCGGTCCGATCATGGGCGGATCGGTCCAGAGCGCGATCCACGAGGCGTTTACGCTCGACTGAACCGACATCGTCATTCCGGCGCGCGCGCCTTAGAGCGTTTTCGCGCGCTGCGGCGCACGACCGTGGCGTTCCCGGATTCCGAATTCGTCCGACTTTGCTGCGCAGCCGCCCCAAAATGGATAAAGTCAAAGCAAGTGACTCGTATGAGTGCCGGAGATTCTGATGAGCGACACCCTGCCTGACCGCCTCTCGACCGATCCCGAGAGCCCGTATTACAACGAGGAATTGCTGCAGCGGGAGATCGGCATCCGGTTCGCGGGCAAGGAAAAGACCAACGTCGAGGAATATTGCATCAGCGAGGGCTGGATCCGGGTTGCCGCCGGCAATGCGCGGGACCGTCACGGCAAGCCGCTAACCATCAAGCTCAAAGGCTCCGTGGAGCCTTATTTCAAGGACCAGGCCTGAACACAGACGGACATGCGCGGGCCCTCACCCGCGCATTCACCGGAACAACTGAAGCTGTGATCCCGGCACGACCGGATTGCCGGTCCGAACCTGCGATAACGTCAAAGAGATCGCGACTGGCTGCTTACTTCTTCTGAAGATTGCGCTGGATCGCCTCGTTCATGCGCTTGTTCAGCAACTCGTAATCCTTGTGCAACCGGTCGCAGGCTGCCTTTGGCGCCTCGCAGAGAATCCGCGTCACGACAAAGAACCGACTGCCCTGCTGATGCAGTTCGCGGCGGCCGACCGACGGATTGGCGTAATGGTTGGGCGGCGTGAACGACCATTGCGCGCCGTCGGTGTCGTCGGCGAAAGTCCAGCCGTCGCTGGTGGAGAACTTCACGCCCTGCTTCGCCTTCAGCGCGGCGAGCGCGGCCGACACCGTCTGATACGGGATGCCCGGCGTCGGACCGGACGGTTGCGCCGCCACCGGTCCCGCCGGGACAAAGGCACCGGCGATGGCTGCGAGGATCACAAGCCGCTGCATGGCTGAAAACTCCATGCGTTCAGCTACACGCAGCGCGCCCGCAAGATCAATCGCGGGTCACCCATGCAACCTTCAATTTCAAGTGTGATCGCCGGCCTCGGCAAGCCGGCGACCGGAGCAAACTCCATCAGCTTCGCGATGCGCCCTCCCCGCAAGGGGGAGGGAGAACATCACTCTGCCGCTTCCCGCAGCGGGATCGCTTCCACTTTCGCCGCGCAATACTTGAATTCGGGGATCTTCCCGAACGGATCGAGCGCGGGATTGGTGAGGAGGTTCGCCGCGGCCTCGACATAGGCGAACGGAATGAAAACCACGCCATCCGGCACCGCGTCGTCCTGACGCGACTGCAATTCGACGCTGCCACGGCGTGTCGAGACCCGCACCATGTCGCCGGGGCGAATGCCGAGCTTGGCAATGGTGCCACGCGAGAGCTGGGCGATCGCGGTCGGCTCGATCGCGTCGAGCACGGTGGCTCTGCGCGTCATCGAACCGGTGTGCCAGTGTTCAAGCTGGCGTCCCGTCGTCAGAATGAACGGATACTCGTGGTCCGGAGTCTCGTTCGGCGGCGTGAGCTTGGCCGCGACCAGCTTGCCGAAGCCGCCCGGACGCGGGAAGCCCTTGTCGAACACCACGTCGCGGCCCGGCTTGTCCGGTGCGTCGGACGGATAGGTCACCGCGTCCTCTCGCTCGACGCGCTCCCACGAGATGTTGTCCAGCGCCGGCATCATCGACGCCATTTCCGGATAGACATCGCGCGGATGCGTATAGGTCCAGTTCAGGCCCATGCGCTTGGCGATCTCGACCGTGATCCACCAGTCCTGACGCGCGTCGCCCGGCAGCGGCAGCGCGGCGCGGCCCATCTGCACCTGACGGTTGGTGTTGGTGACAGTGCCGTCCTTCTCCGGCCAGGCCGACGACGGCAGCACGACGTCCGCATAGACCGCGGTCTCGGTGAGGAAGATGTCCTGCACCACGAGATGCTCCAGATGCGCCAGCGCCTCGCGGGCGTGGTTGAGGTCCGGGTCCGACATCGCGGGGTTTTCGCCCATGATGTACATGCCGCGGATCACGTCGGCATGGATCGCGTCCATGATCTCGACCACCGTGAGCCCGCGCTTCGGATCGAGCTGCACGCCCCATTTCTTCTCGGCGGCGGCGCGGATCTCCGGATTCTCCACCGACTTGTAGTCGGGGAAGAACATCGGGATCAGGCCGGCGTCGGATGCGCCCTGCACGTTGTTCTGGCCGCGCAGCGGATGCAGCCCGGTGCCGGGCCGGCCGATCTGGCCGGTGATCAGCGACAGCGCGATCAGGCAGCGCGCATTGTCGGTGCCGTGCGTATGCTGCGACACGCCCATGCCCCAGAAGATGATCGCGCTCTCGGCACGCGCGAAGGCGCGCGCCACTTCACGCAAGGTATCGGCATCGATCCCGCAGATCGGCTCCATCTCTTCGGGAGTGAACTGCTTCACGTGCTCGGCGAAGGCGTCGAAGCCTTCGGTGTAGGTCTGCACGTACTGCTTGTCGTAGAGATTTTCCGTCACGATGACATTCAGCATCGCGTTCAGCATCGCGACGTCGGTGCCGTTCTTGAACTGCATCATCTTCCAGGCGTGGCGCTTCATCGCCGTGCCGCGCGGATCCATGATGATCAGCTTGGCGCCGCGCTTGGCCGCCTGCTTGAAATAGGTGGCGGCGACCGGGTGGTTCTCGGTCGGATTGGCGCCGATCACGATGATGACGTCGGAATTCTTCACCTCGTTGAAGGTGGCCGACACCGCGGCCGAGCCGACGCCTTCAAGCAATGCGGCGACCGACGAGGCGTGACACAGCCGCGTGCAGTGATCGACGTTGTTGGTGCCGAAGCCGGTGCGCACCAGCTTCTGGAACAGATAGGCCTCCTCGTTCGAGCATTTTGCCGAACCGAAACCGGCGAGGCCCTTCGGACCATGCTGTTCGCGGATCTTCAGGAAACCCTGCGCCGCCTTGTCGAGCGCCTCTTCCCAGGTGGCTTCGCGGAAATGCGTCCACGGATTCATCGGGTCGATGAATTCGTGCGGGATCTTCGGTACGCCCTCCTTGCGGATCATCGGCTTGGTGATGCGCTGCGGGTTGTGCACGTAGTCGAAGCCGAAGCGGCCCTTCACGCACAGCCGGTTCTCGTTGGCGGGGCCCTCCTTGCCGGTGACATAGAGGAGCTTGTCGTCGTTGACGTTGTAGGTGAGCTGGCAGCCGACACCGCAATAGGGGCAGACCGAATCGACCTGCTTGTCGGCATATTCGGTGCGGACGTTATCGGCGTTGACAAGCGACGACGGCATCAGCGCCCCGGTCGGGCAGGCCTGCACGCATTCGCCGCAGGCGACGCAGGTCGAGGCGCCCATCGGGTCGTCGAAGTCGAACACGATCTTTTCGTTATGGCCGCGGCCGGCCATGCCGATCACGTCGTTGACCTGCACTTCGCGGCAGGCGCGGACGCAGAGATTGCACTGGATGCAGGCGTCGAGATTGACCGCCATCGCCACGTGGCTGCGGTCGGGCGCCGGCATCTTCTCGCGCTCCGGGAAGCGGCCGGTCTCGATCCCCATCTTGTCGGCCCAGTTCCAGAACTTGGAAACCGGATCATGCGAGGTGGCGCGCTCCGGCTGATCCGAAACGAGGAGGTCGAAGACCATCTTGCGCGCGGTTTCGGCGCGGTGGTTCGAAACGTTGACCTTCATGCCCTCGGTCGGCTTGCGGATGCAGCTCGCCGCCAGCACGCGCTCGCCTTCGATCTCGACCATGCAGGCCCGGCAATTGCCGTCGGCGCGATAGCCCGGCTCCGGCGAATAGCAGAGATGCGGAATTTCGAGGCCTTCGCGCTTCGCCACCTGCCAGATGGTCTCGCCCTCGCAGGCGTGAACGTCGCGCCCGTCGAGCTTGAAGGTGATGCAGGCTTCGCCGTGCAGGTGCTTCGGGTTCTCGGTCATTGCTTTACCAACCCTTCAGAGGCTTTTTCAGGTCTTCAGGGAAATGCTTCATCACACTCTGCAGCGGGTTCGGCGCGGCCTGCCCCAGCCCGCAGATCGAGGCATCGCGCATCGCCGTGGAGAGTTCGTTCAAGAGGCTCTCGTTCCAGGGCCCCTGCTCCATCAGCTTCACGGCCTTTTCGGTACCAACGCGGCACGGCGTGCATTGGCCGCAGCTCTCGTCCTCGAAAAACTTCATCAGGTTGAGCGCGACCGCCTTCATGTCGTCCTTGTCGGACAGGATCACCACCGCATGCGAACCGACGAAGGATCCGTGCGGTTCCAGCGTGCCGAAATCGAGCGGGATGTCGGCCATGCTCTCGGGCAGGACGCCGCCGGAAGCACCGCCCGGCAGGAACCCCTTGAAGGTGTGCCCCTCCTGCATGCCGCCGCAATATTCGTTGATGAGTTCCCGCATCGTGATGCCGGCCGGCGCCATCTTCACGCCCGGATTGTTGACGCGTCCGGAGACCGAGAACGAGCGGAAGCCCTTGCGGTTGTGGCGGCCGTGCGAGGTGAACCAGGTCGCCCCGCTGGTGACGATGTCGCGGATCCAGAACAGCGTCTCGACATTCTGCACGAGGGTCGGACGCCCGAAGATGCCGACCTGGGCGACATACGGCGGACGATGCCGCGGCAGCCCGCGCTTGCCCTCGATCGATTCGATCATCGCGGATTCTTCGCCGCAGATGTAAGCGCCGGCGCCGCGCCGCAGATGCACCTTGGTGTGCGGGATCAGCCCCGCGGCTTCGACCTTGGCGATCTCCTCGAGCAGCAACAGCCGCAGTTCGGGATATTCGTCGCGCAGATAGAAATAGACATCTGTCGCCTCGACCACCCAGGCAGCGATCAGCATGCCCTCGATGAAGCGGTGCGGGTCGCGGCCGAGATAATAGCGGTCCTTGAAGGTGCCGGGTTCGCCCTCGTCGCCGTTCACGGCCATCAGCCGCGGCCCCTTTTCGGCGCGCACGAAGGTCCATTTGCGCCCGGTCGGGAAGCCCGCGCCGCCAAGGCCGCGCAGACCGGAATCGTCGACCGCCTTGATCATGTCCTCGCGCGTGCGCACGCCGTCGAGGCAGGACTTCAACAGCGCATAGCCGCCTTCGGACCGATAGATCTCGAACGACTTGCCGGGCGTTGCCGCATGCGCATGTTCGTTCGCCTTCACCGCCTCGGCCACCTTGGCGACATCGGCGTGGAAGGTCTGCACATGGCCGACCGCGACCACCGGCGCGACATCGCAGGCGCCCATGCAGGGCGCGCGGAT
Source organism: Pseudomonadota bacterium (assembly GCA_023387555.1). GTDB lineage: Bacteria > Pseudomonadota > Alphaproteobacteria > Rhizobiales > Xanthobacteraceae > Pseudorhodoplanes. Next base: position 2,335 of record JAEWHY010000205.1, on the reverse strand, counting down.
GACACGGACATCGGCGCCGTATTTCGCCTGCAGGTCGGCGAGCAGATTCTCCGAACCGGCCATGGCGCAGGACAAGGAATCGCAAACCCGCACGGTAACGGCGGGCGGCGGGGTTTCGCCTTCCTTCACGACGTCGAAATGCGCGTAGAAGGTCGCGACCTCGTACACCTCGGCCAGCGCCATCTTCATTTCGGCGGCAAGCGCCGCGAGATGGGCGGCCGACAGATGGCCGTACTTGTCCTGGATCAGATGCAGGTGCTCAATCAGCAGGTCGCGCCGTCGCGGCCGGTCGGTCAGCAGCGCCTGGATTTCGGCAAGGGCATCGGTATCGACCTGACGGCCCTTCGGGGTCTGCCGGGCTCTGCGCCCTCGCCCACCTGAACCGTCAAAACCTGTGGGCCTGGAAGGGGTTAAAGTGTCTGCTGCGCTCATGCGCCACACTCGCGAAGTGGCCTGATTAGAACAATCCCTAACTACCAATTTGCCGATAGGATTTTTCTATCGTTGTTTGCAACCCTCTGAAAATCCGCTATTTTTGCGAGCATGCTGGACAAGCTCGAATATCTCATGGCCCTGGCCCGCGAGGAGCATTTCGGCCGCGCGGCGGACGCGTGCGGGGTGACGCAGCCGACTCTCTCGGCCGGCATCAAGCAGCTCGAGGAACAGCTTGGCGTGATGCTGGTGCTGCGCGGTTCCCGTTTCATCGGCTTCACCCCCGAAGGCCAGCGCACGCTGGACTGGGCCCGCCGGATCGTCGGCGACAGCCGCGCCATGCGTCAGGAAATCAGCGCCCTCAAGAAAGGCCTGACCGGCCGCCTGAAAATCGCGGCGATTCCGACGGCGCTGGCGATGGTCGCCGCCATCACCACGCCGTTCCGGGCGCGGCACCCCGATGTGCGCTTCACCATCCTGTCCCAGACCTCGATCCAGATCCTGACCCAGCTGGAAAATCTCGAGATCGACGCCGGCATCACCTATCTCGACAATGAGCCGCTCGGCCGGGTGAATACGGTGCCGCTCTATCAGGAGCGCTATCAACTGCTGACCGCCCCCGACGCGCCGCTCGGCAACCGCGAGCGCGTGACCTGGGCCGATGTTGCGCAGGTGCCGCTCTGCCTGCTGACGCCCGACATGCAGAACCGGCGCATCATGGATGAGCTGCTGCGCGCCGCCGGCGGCGACCCGCAGCCGACGCTGGAGTCGAATTCGGTGGTGGTGCTGTTCGCGCATGTGCGCACCGGCCGCTGGGCGACGGTGATGCCCGCCAAGCTTGCGGAAACGCTCGGCCTGACCAGTACCATCCGCGCCATCCCGATCGTCGAGCCGGAGGCGGTGCATACGATCGGTCTCGTGGTGCCGGCGCGCGAGCCGATGACCCCGCTCAACGCGGCGCTGGTCGCGGAAGGAAAGCGCGTGGCGAAGGAAATGGCGGAGGCGTGAGGTTGTCGTCCCCGCGAAAGCGGGGACCCATACTCCAGAGTGGTGGTTATGGGTCCCGGCTCTCGCGCCTGCGGCGCTTGGCCGGGACGACGCCTCAAAACTGTCAGGCCACCTTGACTCCCATGTGACCGAACATCGCCTTGCGGGCCTCGTCGTCGAACTCGGCCTTGAAGGCGTGGCGATCCTTCAGGGCATTGGCGATCTTCGCCGCCGGCCGGGTGTTGATCGTATCAATCAGACGCTTCAGGTTCGGAAATTTCGCCCAGGCATTCTCGCCGAGGATGATCGGCATCAGGCGGGCCCAGCCCCAGACATCCATGTCGACGATGGTGTAGCTGTCGCCAACCATCCACTCCTGTTTGGCGAGGCGCGCATCGAGAATGCCGTAGTGACGCTGCGCCTCATAGGCATAGCGATTGACGGCGTATTCGAGCTTCTCCTTGTCCGGCGCATAATTGCGGAAATGCACTGACTGCCCCGAGAACGGCCCGACGCCGGAGGCCACGAACATCAGCCACGACAGCAATTCGCCGCGCAGCTTGTCGGTCTTTGCGGGAAGGAATTTGCCGGTCTTCTCGGCGAGATAAAGCAGGATCGCGTTGGAATCGAACACCGTGACGTCGCCGTCGACGATCGCCGGTACCTTGGCATTCGGGTTGATCGCGAGATAGTCGGGCTTGTGCTGATCGCCCTTGCGGGTATCGACCGGGATGGCCTCGTAAGGGATGCCGGCCTCTTCAAGAAAGAGCGCGACCTTCACCGGATTGGGGGCGCCGCTGTAATAGAACTTGAGCATACGTCAATCTCCCATCGCCGCGCGGCAGATCGGCGCGCTTTGTTAGCTCCGCAAAACGCAGAGACTGGCAGGCGCTGCGTACCACGAAATGCGTGGCGC
>JAEWHY010000043.1 GCA_023387555.1 Pseudomonadota bacterium | reverse complement strand
ATCGGGCGGGCTGGATGGGGCCCTGACGCGCAATGGCTATCGCAACAGCCCCATGTGAATCTGCTCGGCCCGCTTTCCGATCAGGAGGTCCGCGCCGTCGTCGAGGCCAGTGATCTCTTCATCAGTTCGTCGCGCGATGAAGGCCTCGGGCTGCCGCTGCTCGAGGTCCAGTACGCGGGCGTGCCGGTGATCGCCCCCGACATGCCGGTTTTCCGCGAGGTGATCGGTCCGTCGGGTCTGCTGGTGGACTTTGAGGATCCGACGGCAGCAGCGGCGAAGATCGGCACGCTGCTCGCGTCCTCCGATTGGCGCGCGCGCTACGCCGCGGCCGGGACCGGCAATGTCGCGCGCTGGAATGCGCTGGCGCAGTCCGATCATGCGGCCGTCCGCGAGCTTTTCAAGGATCTCCTGACGCGCAGCCCGCAGCAGACCGCGAGCGAAACCGCCGCGACGCAATCTTCCGCCGCCTGATCGGCGGACCGGATTTAGATTTTGTTAACCATAAGAATCGCACAGTCGCAGGGCTCATTCCTGCGAGGCGATTCGGATGAAGGCTGTTGTGCTTGCCGGAGCATTTCTGATCGCGGCGTCGGCCTGTACCGCCGCGCAGACCGCGCCAAAGCCGGCACGCATCGATTCACGTGTCGACTCGCTGAAATATAATTCTAATCCCAGCACGCTCGGTCCGAACGACTCCAGGACCCAGTATGGGTTAAGCCACCGTACGGATTCGCGGGTTCGTTCGCGCGTCGATTCCTACAATTACAACACCAATCCCAGCCAGTTCCGCATCGTCGATCCGCGCTTCAACGTCCAGCGTTTTTGAGCAAGCGCGTGCGGCCGAACGGCGCTCACATTCGCCATATTTCGATCTTAACCTTAAGCAGAGAATTCGATCTCGTTCGACGCAAAGCACCATGAATTCCGTTCCGGAGTGACGCCAAGCTCACGCAACTGATGCGCAGGCGAGGCTGTATTGTGGCGCGTGAAATGGAAAAACGTTGATGCGGACGAGGGATGGCTTGGTCGAAATCGACGGACAGGTGGTCACGACGCGCAATCTGGTCGATTCCGTCGGAACGATCATGCGCCGGCTCCGTGAGACGCAGTCGTTTCTGGTCTGCACGCTGAATCTCGATCACCTTGTGAAGCTGCGAACCGACTCGCGCTTCCGGGATGCCTACGCCAAGGCCGAGATCGTCACGCCTGACGGCTTCCCGATCGTCGCCTTCGCGCGCATGAAAGGTGTTGCGCTGGAGCGCGCGACCGGCGCGGATCTGATCGTCCCGCTGTGCCGTGCGGCGGCGGCTCTGGGCCATCCGGTCTTTCTGTTCGGCTCGACCTTCGAGACGCTGTGCGTGTCCGGTCGCAGATTGACGGAGACCGTCCCGAGCCTGCAGATCGCCGGCGTCTATGCGCCGCCTGGCAAGTTCGAGGTCGGGTCCGCGGTCGCGGACGAAGCCATCGACGTCATTGCTAAATCGGGCGCGCGGATCTGTCTCGTCGCCCTCGGCGCACCAAGGCAGGAATTGTTTGCGGCCCGCGCTGTCGACGAGACGACCGGCGTCGCGTTTCTCGGCATCGGTGCGTCTCTCGACTTCATCGCGGGAACGCAGACCCGCTGCCCGGAGCTGCTTCGCAGGCTGAATCTGGAATGGGCCTGGCGGGCGGCATCAAATCCGCGTCGACTTCTGCCGCGCTATGCAGCCTGTGCGGCGCTGTTTGCGCGGCTCTACGTGCGATATGCGTTGCAGACGTGGTGGCCGGCGCCGCGCCGGGCCTGAGACGCGCTGCCGGATCTCAGAGCATCATCACCTTGCGGGCGAAGAAGGCCTCGGCATAGCGCTCCGGCGCGCGGCATTCCATGCCCCGCAGCCGCGCCAGACCCTGGAAGGTCTCGGCATCAAACCATTGCTTGGAGCGCTGTGTGGCGAAATGCTTGTCCAGCAGTTCGATCTTGCGCTGCAGGATCGCGGCAGGCACCGAGACATAGAGATTGGGTTGCCCGAGATCGCCATCCCATTTCGGAATTTCGTATTCCAGGATGAGGTGATCGCGGAACGTGTTCCAGGTCAGCCGGCAGACCTCGCGGTGATCCTGGTGCGCGTCGTCGCGGCGATGCGTGAAGATCAGGTCGGGAGACACGCGCGGCTTGAGACCCTCGAACCATGACTTGATCGCCTCGCCCTGCTCGGGGAAGAAGCCATCGCGAAACGGCAGCGTCTCGATGGTCTGGGTCGCCGCTTCGCGGAGGAAGTCCGAGGCCGAGTTGCGCGCTTCCGCCTCGCGCGGGCCTTCGGCGCTCAGCACGCACCAATGCACGTCGAGCTGGATGCCGCGTGCCATCAGGCTGAGCAGCGTGCCGCCCAGCCCGATCTCGATATCGTCGGAATGGGCGCCGAGGCACAGGACCGACAGACGCTCACCGGGCGCGCGCAGGTTCAGCGGCAGCATGGCTCATGTCCGGGCTTTGGCGCTCGCTGCGCCCCGCAAGACGGCGATCGTGCACCCATAAGAATAGCAGACAATCAGATTCGATGCACGATGTTGCGCTCGCGCGGCATGTCGGTCTCGGGCGCCCAGGGCATCTGGCCGTTTTCGACCATTTCCTCGAGTACCTGCCGGTCCCGCAGCGTATCCATCGCCCGCCAGAATCCCTCATACCTGTAAGCCAGAAGCTTGTTCTCCGCGATCAGCCGGTTGAACGGCTGCAGCACCAGCTCTTCGCCGTCGCGGATATAGTCGAAGATCTCGTTGCGGAAGATAAAATATCCGCCGTTGATCCAGGCTTCCGACTCCGTGTTGGAGCGCATGCCGGTGACGGTGCCGTCCTTGTCGAATTCGGCGAGGTGGAAGTTGAACGGCGCGCGAACCGCGATGAAGCAGGCGATCTTGCCGCTTGCCTTGAAGAAATCGATCATCTCCGGCAGCGGCGCATCGGTCAGGCCGTCGCTGTAATTGGCGAGGAATATCTCCTCGTCCTTCACGTGTTCGCGGACCGCGACCAGCCGCTGGCCGATGTTGCGCCACACGCCGGTATCGATCATGGTCAGTCGCCAGTCCGGCGGCTGCTCACCGATGATTTCGACCTTCTTGCCGAATTGCGAGACCACGCAATTGTGGGTGACGGCCGAGTCGAGGTGCAGAAAGTAATCCTTGATGACATTGGCCTTGTAGCCAAGGCAGAGCACGAAATCCCGATGTCCGTAGCGGCTGTAGTATTGCATCACATGCCACATGATCGGGTGCGAGCCGACCGGGATCATCGGCTTCGGAATGCTTTCGGAATATTCGCGGATCCGCGTACCAAGGCCTCCGCAGAAGAGTACGACCTTCATTGCTGGTCTGCCTGTTTTTTGCCGCGATGAAGAAGGTAATGCCTCGGCATCGCATGCTTCCCTGTCATGTCAATCTGTGCGCAACGGGTGGTGTGGAATCAAGCGTTGCGCGCATCATGGCCGCGTGTTGTCGGTATTAGTGTAAACGATACCGAGCTATGGTTTCGTTGCGGTGGCGGATGCGTCGTATCCCGAAGATTGGTGCGAACAGCGCTAACGCAAGGCGGCGCAACAGGTGCAATATTGCATCGATGCGTTTGCTCGCACTTAAGGTTAACCTGCAGTGACCCTGCGTCCGGTAATTGTCCGCATGCCAGCCTGGCATTGCATTGCTGAGGAGGCGTCGTGCTTTTCACGGAAACCCATCTGGAAGGCGCGTTCGTCATCGAGATCGAGCGCCGTGCGGATGCCCGCGGCTTCTTCGCGCGCACCTTCTGCCAGAATGAGTTCGCGGCGCATGGGCTGAAGCCGGCCGCGGTTCAGACCAGCATCGCGTCGAACCTCCGCAAGGGAACCGTGCGCGGCATGCACTTCCAGTACGTGCCGGCCGCGGAAACCAAGCTGGTCACCTGCATCCGCGGCGCGCTCTACGATGTCATCGTCGATCTGAGGCCAGAGAGCCCGACCTTCCTGCAGAATTTCGGCATCGAGCTGAACGAGGACAATCGGACCGCACTCTATGTGCCGCAGCGCTTCGCGCACGGCTACCAGACGCTCTGCGACCGGACCGATGCGAGCTACCTGATGAGCGAGTTCTACCTGCCCGAAGCCGAAGGTGGCCTTCGCCACGACGATCCGGCGCTGGGCCTGACATGGCCGCTCCCGGTGAGCGAAATCTCGGACAGGGACCGGCAGTTTCCGCTGTACGCCACGTTCGAAGCCGAGCTGAAGCGCAGAATGGGCGGCGTGCTGAAACCGGCGTGAGGCCGGTTTGACCGGCGTCAGCGGGCAATCCGCTCACGCCCTTGATGTTAGAAACTGGCGTGGCTTCCGGCGGACGCGTCGCTCCGCGTCCGCATGCGGCGCAGCGTGCGGCCGGTCAGGCGCGCACCGCCTCCGGTGCCGCGCCGGCCGTTTCGCCAGCCTCCGGCGCGATGGAGGGCGACTTGCGAAGCTGCGTGTCGAGCGCCCCCTCGGCGATCAGCATCTTGATATGGCTGATACGCTGATAGCGCGGGCCCTCGAACTCCTCGAGCGTCACGCCCGAGTCGCGATAGGCCTTGTAGAGCTGTTCCGCGCCCTTCTTGGCATCCCATTGCGGCTTGAAGCCCGGCAGTTTGCTGCGGATTTTCTCGAAGCTCACGCGATACGAACGCTTGTCCGGCCCGGCATCCTCGGCCATTTCCAGCTTGCAGCCGGGAACTGTGGCAGCGACGATCTCCGCGAGATCCCGGATCCGGTAGTTGTGTGCGGTCTGGCCGACGTTGAAGGCCTCGTTGAAGACCGCGTCTTCCGGCGCTTCCATTGCGGCGATGAAGGCGCGGGAAATGTCCTCGATATGGACGATCGGACGCCAGGGCGTGCCGTCGGACTTCAGGTAGATCTTTCCCGTGGTGTGCGCCCAGGCGACCAGGTTGTTGAGCACGATGTCGAATCGCAGCCGGGGCGACACGCCATACGCCGTGGCCGGCCGGAGATACACCGGGCAGAAGCCGTCGCCGGCCAGCCGCGCGATATCGCGCTCGGACATGACCTTCGACTCGCCGTAGGCCGTCACCGGGTTGAGCGGCGCGTTCTCGTCGATCATCTCATCGCCGGCCTGGCCATAGTTGCTGCAGGACGAGGCGAAGACGAAGCGCCGGACGCCGGCGCTTTTGGCAAGCTCGGCGAGCCGAACGCTCGCCAGATGATTGGTCTCGTCGGTCAATCCCGGACGCAGGTCGCCCAGCGGATCGTTGGACAAGGCCGCGAGATGCAGCACCGCGTCAATCCCGGCGAGGTCGCTCGCCTCGACATCGCGGGTGTCCTTGAAAATGGTCGGTACGCTGACGATGTCGCCGCCGTGGGCGAACGTGCAGCGCGCGTAGAGATCGCTGTCCAGACCGACGACCTCATGCCCCGCCTTCAGCAGCATCGGCGTGAGCACCGTGCCGATATATCCCAGATGACCCGTGAGAAGGACGCGCATGATGTTGCTCCGGTGCCAGATGCACTGCGTAATCAGGTGATGGAAGCGCAGATCGGCGACAATTCCGCTTGCTGCCGAGCCGGCGCAGCCCTCGTCGCGAAGGCGACTTCCCGAATGGTGCGGACAGGAGCGCACCCGCGCCAGACAGTCAACGATCGGCCGTCAACATGACTAATGTTGCCGTGAAACCGCGCTATTGCGTCTGTCGATGTGGCATCGGCGAGTCGTCTATTCCGGCGAGACCGCATTTAGGTTAATGCGCAAAGGTCAAATTGAGCACATTTGTCGCCGCATTCTGGAGTGACCGCTTGTGTTAGGTGTGCGGCCGTTGAATGGTTGCGGCTGATAAAAGGCGACGAGACAGCCGATGAGCATTGAGGCCCGCTTTCACGGCGGCATCGGGATGCGCGCGCAACCGGCGGCGGACAGCCGCCGGCTTACGATTCTGTCATCCTCCTTCATGGGCTGCGTTGCGCTCTACTACGTGCTGCCGGGCAGCGCGCTGCCGATGTTCGGCTGGAACTATTACGGCGGCGGCGGCGAATTTCAGAAAATTCATCCGGCGACCTTTCTCGCCGTGGCGGTGTTCTCGCTGCTGGTCACAGTCGACCGGGTGTTCCGGCGCCGCTGCATCGCGCAGGTCATGACCGACCACGCCTTTGTCGCGTTCGGGATTGCCGCGATGACCGCGTCGCTGTTTGCGATCGTGGTGCGGGGCGCCTCGATCGCGAACCTCGTCGAGACCTTCGCGCTGGCCCTGATCGTGCGGCTTGCGATCGTTGCCGTGCCGCGCAAGCCGATGGTCCAGTTCCGCAGGTTCATCGACGCGCTTTTCCTTGTCGGCGTGGCGACGGTGCTCTTCGAATTCGTCACCAAGCGCTCGCTGATCTTCGAAAACGTGATTTTTTACGACGCTGCCACCGAGCAGATGATCGTCACCGAATTCCGCGCTGCCGGCATCTTCGGCCATCCGCTGAGCGCGGCCGGGTTTTTCAGCCTCTATGCGATCCTCAATCTGGTTTCGACGCCGATGCGACTGTCGGCGGGCTGCGCGACCCGGCTGATGCTGGCGGGGCTGTCGTTCGCGGCCATCCTGCCGACCGGCGGCCGCTCGTCGCTGCTGGTCGGTGGGCTGATCATGGCCGCGTTCGTCGCCGTCTCGGTGTTGCGGTCGCTGGCGCGCGGATCATTCAGCAAGGCCGGGCTGGTGTGGTTCGTCGTGCTGCTGGCCGGGCTGGTTCTCGCGCTTCCCATTCTCGACCGGCTCGATGTCTTCGACGTGATGCTGGCGCGGTTCGCCAGAGACGATGGCAGCACGCAGAGCCGCGAATATGCGCTCCAGTTGCTGTTCAACACCCGGCTGGAGGACCTCTGGTTCGGGCTCGACCTGCGCGATGTCACCAATCTGCAGCGCCAGTTCGGTCTGGTCGCCATCGAAAATGCCTGGATCAACTTTGCGATGGTCTGCGGGCTGGTGATCACGGTTCCGCTGCTGGTCACCTATCTTTTGTTTCTGTTCAGGTCGAACCCGCGCTACTGCGTGTCGGGCATCTACTACACCGCGCTGTTCCAGTTCATCCTGTCGAATGCGACCAACGACCTGTGGGCGAAGA
>JAEWHY010000031.1 GCA_023387555.1 Pseudomonadota bacterium | reverse complement strand
CCCGCGGCCTGCGCCGCCATATCGCAGATCACCCACTCCTCGCAGGCATCGCCCATGATCGCGACGCGATCGCCCTTGTCGAGGCCGAGCGTCTTGAGTGCGCGCGCGCAGCGGCCGACTGCAGCCGCATAGTCGCGCCATGTCCGTTCGCGATAGAGGCCGAGGGTTTTTGCACGGTAGGCGACGCCGCCGGGATTTTGCCGCGCATGCTCCGCGATCAATCCCGGCGCGGTCTTGCTGCGCAGGATCGAAAATTGCGGAGATTGCGCTGCAACCTGTGTCATGGCCGCCGTGACGCGATTTTTGACGTCGCGACCTGTGATGCGCGCGCGGTGCCGCAGACCGGCATCCTCATCGCAGCTTTCCTTCCCAATGGACCCGGCCGGTGATCCGACTCTTGTTCCGGCGTTTATTTCAACGCCGGAAATTCTATAGGTCAATCAAATTTTTTGTTTCTCCGGCCGCCCTGGCGTGCGCGCCGGCCCTTGGCGTCCGCCGCTTGCGGCCCGTCGATCCCGCGCAGCACCAGCGCGATGAATTCGCCGCCGATCCGCTCGATGGAGACCTTTTCGCGCGGATACCAGGCGGCGCAGCCGTTGACGACCGACAGGATCGACAGTGTCGCCAGCCGGGGATCGAGATCGGCGCGAAATTCGCCGTTCTTCTGGCCTTCCTTCAGGATGCGCTCGAAGATCGTCTCGATGCTGCGCGAAACCTTGCGCACCTTGCGCCGGCTATGGGCCGGCAAAAATTGACGCTGGGTCAGGAACACCTTCATGAAGTTGCCGCGGTCGAGAAGCGGCGAAATATGGGCGCGGATCAAGCCTGACAGGCGTTCGGTGGCGGTGCCGGGGCCGTCGGCGATCGCTTTTTCGGTTTCGTAGAACCCTTCGACGCCGCGCATGCAGACGAGTTCGAGCGCCACTTCCTTCGAGGGGAAGTAATAATACAGGCTCGCCTGCCGGATTTTCAGGACGTCGGCGATGTCCTGCGTGGTCGCGCCGTGATAGCCGCGCTCGGCAAACACCTGCGCGGCCGCTTCGATGATCTCGCCGGAACGGCGGTGGGTGGCGCGCTTGCGGCGCTCCGCGGGCTCGTCCGCGCCGCCCTTGCGCAGCGCCGGAGCGCGCCTGGGCGCGGTCCTGCGGACCGGGCTTGCGTCCGGCAGGCCTGCCGATCTAGATTTCATCTATAGACCTATAGAACAATTCTGCATCCGGGAGCATGCGCCAATGACGACCCTGCCGCAAGGCCGCCCTCCGTTCCGCGCCGATCATGTCGGCAGCCTGCTGCGGCCACAGGTGCTGCGGCAGGCGTTCCGCGATCACATGGGCAAGCGCATCGACGATGCCGCCTTCGCGAAGATCCAGGATGCATGCATCCGCGATGTCGTGACGATGCAGGAGGAGGTCGGGCTCAAGGTCGTGACCGACGGCGAATTCCGCCGCGGTTCCTACTGGGGGCGCTTCGTCGAGCGGATCGACGGCTTTGCGATCAAGTCCGCGGTGTTCAAGTTTCGCGACGACCAGGGCCACCAGGTCGATTTCACCGCGCCCTATGCGGACGGCACGCTCAAGCGTAACAAGCCGCTGGCGCTGGACGAGTTCGAATTCCTCAAAGGGATCACGGCCGCGACGCCGAAGATCACGCTGCCGGCGCCCTCGACCATGCATTTCTACCGCGCCACCGATTACGCGGCGCCCTCCGCCTATGCCGACGTGAAGGCATTCTTCGCCGATCTCAACCGCATCTTCCGCGAGGAGATTGCCGATCTTGCGAAGGCCGGCTGCAAGTATATCCAGCTCGACGAGGTCGCGATTGCGCTGCTCTGCGACCCCAACATCCGCCAGCAGGTGGAAGCCGCCGGCATGAAGCCGGACGAACTGGTCGATCTCTATATCGAGAGCATCAACGAGTCGGTGAAGGGCGCGCCGGCCGATGTGGTGTTCGGCGTGCATATGTGCCGCGGCAATTTCAAGGGCCATTATCTCGGCGCCGGCGGCTATGAATCGGTGGCCGAGCGGTTCTTCGCCGGCACCAACGTCAACCATTTCCTGCTGGAATACGACACCGAGCGCGCCGGCGATTTCCGCCCCTTGCGGTTCGTCAAAGGCAAGGGCGTGGTGCTCGGCCTTATCTCAAGCAAGACGCCGGTGCTGGAATCGCTCGACGATCTCAAGCGCCGCACCGAAGAGGCGACGCAATTCATCGACCTCGACCGGCTGGCGATCTCGCCGCAATGCGGCTTCGCCTCCACCGTCGCCGGCAATCCGGTGACCGAAGCCGACGAGCGCAGGAAGCTGGAACTGGAAGTTAAGGCGGCGAAGGCGATCTGGGGATGAAGCGCACCGCCAATTAAGTTGTCATGCGCGGGCTTGACCCGCGCATCCATCGTGCAACGAAGCTTTTGCGAAGAAGATGGATAGCCGGGTCTTAAGCGCTAAGACGCGCTTCGCGCTTTTGCCCGGCCATGAGCCCGATCGGAGCCCTACGCCGCCTTCTGCGCGGCCGCGGCTTTGGCCAGCTTGAAGTCGTATTTCACTTCGTAGAACGGCTCGTTCATGACTTCGCCGGTCGGGGCGGTGCTGCCGGCCGGCTTCTGCACGAAGTCGACGATCAGCGGCTCCTTCACGCCGAACACCACGTCGGTGTCGATGTAATCGCAGCCCTTCTGGAACAGATGCGTGGTCAGGCTCTTGTAGCCGGGTGCGGCGATGTGGAAGTGGATGTGCGCCGGCCGCATGTGGCTGATGCGGGTCTTGTTCATCAGTTCGCCGATCGGGCCGTCCATCGGGATGGTGTAGCCGATCGGCGCCACCGTGCGGACGGTGTAGCTGCCGTCCGGATTGGAGTGGAAGATGCCGCGCATATACCCCTCGGCGCCCGGGATCTGCGCCTCATAGAGGCCGTCGCCATCGGTCTGCCACATGTCGAGCATGACGCCCGCGAGCGGCTTGCCGTCGAGATCGGTGATCCGCCCGGTGCAGAAGGTCGGGATGCCCGGCGCGCCCTCGGCCATGTTGCCGCCATCGGCGATCTGCGGCGAATCCGGGATATGGAACGGACCCTCCACCGTGGACGGGGTGGCGGCGCCCGGCGCGCGGTTATTGATGGAATCGACCAGCATCGAGACGCCGAGCACGTCGGAGGCAAGGATGAATTCCTGACGCTTGGCGTCGCAGATCTGGCCGACGCGGGTCAGCCACAGGATGGCCGCGATCCATTCTTCCTGGGTGGGCTCCACGTCGCGCACGAAACCGTGCAGGTGCTTGACCAGCGAGGTCATGATCTGCCGCAGCCGCGGGTCGGGGATGTTGCTCCAGCGCTCGACCGCGAGATCGGTGAGGTTTTCCTCGGTAACGTAAGTCATGCGCTTCTCCCGAAAACACTGGGCGGCTGCGGCCGCCCGAGGATTGGATCCCTGTTATCGCCTGACTCTAAGCGCCCGGTGGCACTCAGCGTCAAGCTGGAATTGTCCCACCGCGCGCCCATCGCTTGCCGTCTCAAAGCCACACCAGGCCGGCTGAAACGGGCGCGACAACATACCGATTCCGGGAGCCCCCGCGAGCGCCCGCCCAAAGTGGCGCGAACCGGAACCGGCTGTCTCATTTCGTCACGGTGCCGTGGCTTTTTGCGCCCTTTCGGGGTTATATAGAAATCTGAACGCCGGAAAGGACATCTGACATGGCCTGGACCACCCCGACGCTCGTCGAAATCTGCATCGGCCTCGAAATCAACGGCTATCTGCCGCCGGAATTCTGAGCCTCGCTCTGACCCAGATCGAAGGGCTGCCTGAATGGGCCGCCTGACGGCGCTCGTCCTCGGGTCGGCCGCGGGCGGCGGTTTCCCGCAATGGAACTGCAATTGCCCGGTCTGCGCTTTGGCGTGGGCCGGCGATCCGCGCGTGTCGCAGCGCGGCCAGGCTTCCATCGCCGTATCGACGGACGGCCAGAACTGGCTCCTCTGCAATGCCTCGCCCGACCTGCGGACCCAGATTCTCGACACTCCGGCGCTGCATCCGCAGCGTGGCCTGCGGCATTCCCCGATCCGGGCGGTGCTGCTGACCGGCGCCGAGATCGACCAGGCCGCCGGGCTGCTGACCCTGCGCGAACGGCAAGATTTAGCGCTGTACGGCACCCCCGCGACGCTGGCGGCGATCGCCGACAATCCGATGTTTGGTGCGCTGCACCCGGACAAGGTGCGGTGGCATGCGCTTTCGATTGGTGAAACGATCGCGCCGGTGCCTGGGCTCTCGCTGGAGATTTTCACGGTGCCCGGCAAGGTGCCGCTCTATCTCGAGGACGGGGCGCCGGAGATCGGGGAGAGCGCCGTGAATGTCGGCGTGGAACTGAGCGCCGGCGATCGCCGACTGCTCTATATTCCCGGCGCGGCCGGTGTCACCGAACCGATGCGCGAGCGGATGCGCCGCGCCGATGCAATCCTGTTCGACGGGACGCTGTTCACCGACGACGAGATGATCGCGCTGCGCGCCGGCGAAAAGACCGGGATGCGAATGGGGCACATGCCGATGGAGGGGCCAGCCGGCTCGCTCGCGGCATTGGCGGAGCTGCCGGCCCGCCGTATTTTCATCCACATCAACAACACAAATCCGGTGCTGATCGCGGGGTCGCCGGCGCGGCAGCGTGTGGAGGCGGCGGGCTTCGAAGTCGCGTTCGACGGCATGGAGATCGTGCTGTGAGCACTTTCAGTGTCCCGGGCGCAGCGCAGCATGCAATGATGCGCTGCAGACCCGGGACCCAGATTACAATTGATCAAATGGGTCCCGGCTCTGCGAAGCAGCACTTCGTGCTGCATCGCGTCCGGGACACGAGAGTCCTAATATGAAGCTAATGCAGCCGGACGAACTGGAAGCGGCCCTGCGCGACATCGGCGCGCGGCGCTATCATCGCCTGCATCCGTTTCACAAGATGCTGCATTCCGGGCAATGCACGAAAGCGCAGGTGCAGGCCTGGGCGCTGAACCGCTACTATTACCAGGCGATGATCCCGATCAAGGACGCCTCGCTGATCGCGCGCTGCGACGACCCTGCGATCCGGCGCGAATGGCGCTCGCGCCTGGTCGATCATGACGGCGAACGGGACGGCGATGGCGGCATCGCGCGGTGGCTGAAACTCACCGACGGGCTTGGCCTCGATCGGGACTATGTCACCTCGCTGCGGGGTTTGCTTCCGGGGACGCGGTTCGCGGTGGAAGCCTATGTGCATTTCGTGCGCGAGAAGACGCTGCTCGAAGCCATTGCATCCTCGCTGACCGAATTGTTCTCGCCGGTGATCATATCGGAGCGGATGGACGGCATGCTGGCGCACTACGACTTCGTGACGCGCGAGACGCTCGCTTACTTCGAGAAGCGGCCGCCGCAGGCCGCGAAGGATTCCGATTTCGCGCTCGATTACGTCAAGCGCAATGCGAGGACGCCGGATGCGCAGGCTTTGGTTCTGGCGGCGCTCGAATTCAAATGCAGCGTGCTGTGGGCGATGCTGGATGCGCTGCATCACGCCTATGTCGCGCCGGGGCATATCCCGCCCGGCGCTTTCGTGCCGGAGGCCGCGCGATGACAGGCGCCGCGCCACAGGCCGCGATTCCGGCCGATGCAAAGCCACGGCTGCCGCGCGGCGTGCGGCTGACCCATAACGAGGCGCAGGGCGGCTGGGTGCTGCTGGCGCCGGAGCGCATCTTCAAGGCGGATGCGATCGCGGTCGAAATCCTCAAGCGCTGCACCGGGGAGGCGACCTTCGCTGCGATCGTCGACGACCTTGCAGCGAACTTCCAGGCACCGCGCGAGCGCATCGAAACCGATGCGGGGAATCTGCTCCGCTCGCTCGCCGACAAGCGGCTGCTGGAGCTTTCGTGACCGCGCGCGACCCACAGGCACCGTTCACCTCTCCCCGCGTGCGGGGAGAGGTCGATCGCGCGTCAGCGCGGTCGGGTGAGGGGGACTCTCCACCGCCTGTGTCTGTCGAAACTCCCCCTCACCGCGACCCTCTCCCCGCAAGCGGGGAGAGGGAGCTTCCCGCTCCACTCGGCCTTCTCGCCGAACTCACCCATCGCTGTCCGCTGGGTTGCCCGTATTGTTCGAACCCGCTGGCGCTGGATGCGCCAAAGGATGAACTCGATACCGCGACCTGGGCGCGGGTGTTTCGCGAGGCCGCGGCGCTCGGCATTCTGCAGGTGCATTTGTCGGGCGGTGAGCCGGCGTCGCGGCGCGATCTCAGCGACATCGTGCGGGCGTCGCGGGAGGCGGGGCTCTACAGCAATCTCATCACCTCAGGGATCGGGCTGACCGATGCGCGGCTGCGCGAACTGGCGGACAACGGGCTCGATCATGTTCAGGTGTCGATCCAGGACGCTGAGCCGGCGTCGGCCGACCGTATCGCCGGTTATGACGGTGCGTTCGCGCGCAAGCGCGCGCTGG
>JAEWHY010000595.1 GCA_023387555.1 Pseudomonadota bacterium | reverse complement strand
GGCAAGGGCTTCCGCTACATCCTCTCCGGCATGAATGCCGAACGCATCCTGATCGCCGCCGAATGCATCGGCGACGCCAAATGGTTTATCGCCCGGGCTTCAACCTATGCGAAGGAGCGCAGCGTGTTCGGCCGGCCGATCGGCCAGAATCAGGGCGTGCAGTTTCCGATCGCGCGCGCCTATGCACAGATGCGGGCTGCGGAACTGATGGTGCGCGAGGCGGCGGACAAATACGAGAGCGGCGCCGATATCGGCGAGGAGGCGAATATCGCCAAGCTGCTCGCGGCCGACGCCTCATGGGCCGCAGCCGACATGTGCGTGCAGACCCATGGCGGCTTCGGCTTCGCCGAGGAGTATGACGTCGAGCGCAAATTCAGGGAAACGCGGCTCTACCAGGTGGCGCCGATCTCGACGAATCTGATCCTCTCCTATCTTGCCGAGCATGTGCTCGGGCTGCCGCGCTCGTATTGAATGGGTCTGCCGATGTCCCTCACCGCCGCCGATATCATTCGCCTGCTCGATCTCAAGCCGCATCCGGAGGGCGGGCATTACCGCGAGACCTTTCGCGACAGCCGCACCATCGACGGAACGCGCGCCGCTTCCACCGCGATCTATTTTCTCCTCGCGCGCGGTGAACGCTCGCATTGGCACAAGGTCGATGCGGTCGAAACCTGGCACTGGCATGCCGGCGCGCCGCTCAGGCTGGAGATTCACGAGAACGGTGCTGCGACGACACTCATCCTCGGCGCCGATCTCGCTGCGGGCGAACGGCCGCAGGGTATCGTGCCCACGAACGCGTGGCAGGCGGCCGAGTCGCTTGGAGACTGGACGCTGGTCGGCTGTACGGTCGCGCCGGGCTTCGAATTCAGAGGCTTTGAGCTGGCGCCGCAGGGCTGGACGCCGGCTCGGGATTGATCTGGCTGCGGAAGGTCGTCCGGTAGACGCGCGGCCCGTAATAACCGAGGCGCTCGGTCAGCATGCCAAGCGCGGGCAAAGTGACCAGCCCGGCGATGGCCGCCTGCAGGATCAGGCCGGCGGCATGCAGCACTTCGGCCGGGACAAAAGCGATGTCCAGCGAAGCCCCGTATGCGAGCGCCGCGGACGCTGCGATGTGACCGGTCCCCCAGGCGAGTCCCGACCAGAGCACAAATGCGACGACGTTCAGCGCCACGCGGCGCAGGACGATGGCTTCCACCGTGCCGATCGCGAGCCCGTAGAGGAAACCGGGCAGCGCCACAGGCGCCGCGCTGACGGCGAAGGTCTGCAGATCCGAGAGCCGCGACGGCAGGACCGGCAGAGCGTCCGGTCCGGGCGGGACAAAATACAGGCTGAGCAGCGCCACGCCGCCGCACCACATCGGCAGCGACAGCCGCGCCAGCTTTACTTGAAGCAGGCGGCCGCGCAGATAGCCGAAGGTCAGACCATAAGCCGCTGCGACCGCAACGGTCGTCGCGAAGGTCAGATGCGACGCATCGACCCATTCCAGCCGCGCGGCGAGGAATCCTGCCGCGGCGGCCACGGCCACGCACAGTGTCTGCGCCAGCGGATAGGTGATCAGCCATCGCCGCGCCAGTGAGAGCGAGAAGCGCTCCGCGGGGCGGACATAGGAATAAGTCATGGCGGTCCCTTGGGGCCTTTAATTGAATTGGTCGATGAAATGTACGGGACGGTTCAATGACAGCGACGCGGAACCCGGCGCTGCACCGAATCAACGGTATTGAATCAGCGCAGCCCCTCGTTCCGCCAGCAGAAACTTTTCTTTTGCGGACACGTTTAGCTGGCGACCCTCCCGACACAGGAGTTCGACATGCGGAAATCAGCAGTCGCTCTGGTCATGGCCGCAAGCATCGCGGCGGCAGCCTCTGGCCCGGCGCGCGCGCAGGATCGTCCTCAGGAGCCGCAGATCACGATCGAACAGGCGATCAAGGTCGCGCGCGATGCTGGCTTCGTAATGATCCGGGAAATCGAACTCGACGATGGAAAGTGGGAGGTCAAGGGCCGCACCCAGGCCGGCGAACGCCGCGAGCTTCACATCGACGCGGCCAGCGGCAAGGTGCTGCGCAACGAGCTCGACTGACCGCGGCACACCGATCGGCCTATAGGAAAAAAAGAAGCGCCCGGAGTTCGGCCGGGCGCTTGATTGGTCCCGTCTCTGACCGTCAGGCCATGTATTGACCGCCGTTGGCGGTCAGCGTCGAGCCGGTGATGAAGCCGGAGTCGTCAGACGCAAGGAACACCACGCAGCGCGCGATCTCTTCCGGTTCGCCCAGCCGGCCGGTGGGAATATGCGGCAGGATGTTCTTCTCCAGCACGTCCTGCGGCACCGCCTTCACCATTTCCGTTGCGATATAGCCGGGGCAGATCGCGTTCACGGTGATGCCGCTCTTCGCACCTTCCTGCGCCAGCGCCTTGGTGAAGCCGATGTCGCCGGCCTTGGCGGCGGAATAATTGACCTGGCCCATCTGGCCCTTCTGGCCGTTGATCGAGGAGATATTGATGATGCGGCCGAACTTGCGCGCGCGCATGCCTTCGATGACATGCCGGGTCATGTTGAACAGCGAGCCGAGATTGGTGCCGATCACCGCATTCCATTGATCCAGCGTCATGCGATGGAACATGGTGTCGCGGGTGATGCCGGCGTTGTTGACCAGCACTTCGACCGGACCGAGTTCGGCCTCGACCTGCCTGATCCCGGTGCCGCAGGCCTCGAAGTTCGAGACGTCCCATTTGTAAACCGGGATGCCGGTCGCAGCCTTGAATTTCTGCGCGGCTTCGTCGTTACCGCCGTAATTGGCGGCGACCTTGTAGCCTGCTGCATGCAGCGCCTTGCAGATGGCTTCTCCGATCCCGCGTGTTCCGCCCGTCACCAAAGCCACCCGAGCCATCGTCTTCCCCCGATTGTTCGCCGAGTCGTCCTGCCGGAAAGCTTACACTAGACACGTAAATGGCCGGGGCAAGCCCGGCCATGACGCACATCAATTCTGTCGCAGCAAGGTTTTGTCGCAGTGTCTTGACGCTGCAGCGCAACAGCGCTGCACCGTCGAGTCGCTGCCCGCGCTCCTACGGGCGCTCGACATTCCTTGCCGCGTGGCGCGTCCTCACGGACGCTCCAGACACATGGCAATACCCATGCCGCCGCCGATGCAAAGCGTGGCAAGGCCCTTCTTCGACCCGCGCTTCTGCATCTCGTGCAGCAGCGTCACCAGGACCCGTCCGCCGGATGCGCCGATCGGGTGGCCGATCGCGATGGCGCCGCCGTTGACGTTGACCTTCGTGGTGTCGAGGCCGAGCTCCTTGTTGACGGCGCAGGCTTGCGCGGCAAAGGCCTCGTTGGCTTCGATCAGGTCGAGATCGCTGACGCTCCAGCCGGCCTTCTGCAGAGCCGCGCGCGAGGCCGGGATCGGACCCGTGCCCATGATCGAGGGATCGACGCCGGCATGGGCCCATGAGGCGATGCGGGCGAGGATCGGCCGCCCGGCCTTCTGGGCCTCGGAGGCCCTCATCAGCACCACGGCAGCCGCCCCATCATTGATGCCCGACGCATTGGCGGCGGTCACCGTGCCTTCCTTGTCGAAGGCCGGGCGCAGCTTGCCGATCGAATCCATGGTCACGCCGGCCTTCGGATATTCGTCGGTGTCGACCACGATATCGCCCTTGCGGGTCTTGATGGTGACCGGCGCGATCTCGTCCTTGAACTTGCCGGCCTTCATCGCCGCCTCGGCCTTGTTCTGGGAGCCGACCGCGAACTCGTCCTGCTGCTGGCGGGTGATCTGCCACTGCTTGGCGACATTCTCGGCGGTCGTGCCCATGTGGTAGCCGTTGAAGGCGTCCCAGAGGCCGTCCTTGATCATGGTGTCGACCATCTTGAAGTCGCCCATTTTCACGCCGGAGCGCAGATGGGCGCAATGCGGCGCCATGCTCATGGATTCCTGGCCGCCGGCGACCACGACGTCGGAATCGCCGTTGAGGATCGCCTGGTAGCCGAGCGCGACCGCCCGCAGGCCCGAGCCGCACAGCTGGTTGACGCCCCAGGCCGGGCTTTCGACCGGGATGCCGGCCGCGATCGAGGCCTGCCGGGCCGGGTTCTGACCCTGACCGGCGGTCAGGATCTGTCCCATAATGACCTCGGAGACCTGTTTGCCTTCGATTCCGGCCCGCTCCAGCGCCGCCGCGATTGCGACCTTGCCCAGCTCATGCGCCGGCAGGTTCGCAAAAGCCCCGTTAAACGCGCCGACCGGCGTCCGCGCCGCGCCGACAATGACGATATCGTCCTGCATGAGTGAGCTCCCTGTCTGCTGCATTGCAGATAGCATGGCGGGCGGTCCGACAAAACCGCGGCCATGCGATCCTGCGGGGCGTGACCCGCACAAAACGGTGGCTAGGCCGGTTGAAACCGCTTACATTTTGCACCCATAGGGCAGGATGCTGGGCCCGATCCCGGGTGCAGTGGCGCACAGCAAGCGGTATCATGGCAAAATCCGACGAACCGATCACCATCAAGAAGTACGCCAATCGGCGGCTCTACAACACCGGTACCAGCACATATGTAACGCTGGAAGACCTGGCAACCATGGTGAAGGCGGGTGAAAATTTCGTCGTCTACGACGCCAAGACATCCGAAGACATCACCCGGTCCGTACTCGCCCAGATCATTTTCGAGCAGGAAAACAAGGAAGGCCAAAACCTTCTGCCGATCAATTTCCTGCGCCAGTTGATCCGCTTCTACGGCGACTCCATGCAGATGATGGTACCGCGCTATCTGGAGGTATCGCTGGAGTCCTTCACCCGCGAGCAGGAAAAGATGCGCCAGCAGATGGCGCAGGCCTTCGGCGTCGGCGTCGGCGGGCCCAGTCCGTTCGGTCCGATGGAGGATCAGGTCCGTCGCAACATCGAGATGTTCGAGAAAGCCTTCTCGATGTTCTCGCCGTTCCCGCGGCGCGAGGCGACGCCGGACAAGGCCGAGCCGGAAAAGCCTGCGACGTCCTCCGAAGACATCGACGTGCTCAAGCGCCAGATCGAAGAGATGCAGAGGCGCATCGACAAGATCAGCGACAAGGGCTGATCAGGTTCGGCTCCATCAAGCGAATGGATGAAAGACGACGCGCGGCTCAGCCGTGCGTCGAATCTTGCTGCGCCTCGAATTGCTGGTGCCGGGTGTTGTACCAGTCCAGCCGCGCCAGCCCGATATGCTCGCCCTGCAGATAGCCGCAACCCCATGCGGCTAGGATTTGCGCCGCTTGCTCGTCCTGCACCCATTCGGCGACTGTCTTCAGCTTCAGGCCACGCGCGAGTTCGAGCATGGTGCGCACGAAGGTGCGGTCGTCTTCCGAGCGCACCATGTTCTCCACGAATGCGCCATCGATCTTGATCAGGTCGACACCGAGTTTGCGCAGGTTGCGGAACGAAGTGTAGCCCGCACCGAAGTCGTCGATGGCGATCTGCGCGCCGAGATCCTTCACCCGCCGGACAAAGCCGCGGGCATTGTCGATGTCGTGAATCGCCGTGGTCTCGGTGATTTCCACGATCAGGCGTTCGGCGACGCCTTTATGCAGCCGCAGCAGCGATTCGAGGCGCAGCCACCAGTCGGGATCGGTGGTCGATGACGCCGACACATTCAGGCTCGCCTTGAGATTGGGCTGGGCGTCCATTTCGGCGATCACGAGCTCCAGCACGCGCTGGTCGAGCAGGCGCGCAAGACCGAGCCGTTCCGCGACCGGTACGATTTCGTTCGCCGGGATCAGCGAGCCATCCATCCGGCGAATGCGCAACAGGCATTCGTGAAACGCGACCTCGCGCGTCTGCGCATCGACCACGGGCTCGTAGGCGAGAACGATACGGCGTTCGTTCAGCGCGGTGACGATCCTGTCGGTCGCGCGGATATTCGCGCGGCGGTGCGCCTCACGTTCGACGTTGGGCTGATAGGCGAGGAACGAACCCGGCCGCTTTTCCTTGGCGCGATCGAGCGATTCCTGTGCGCGCAGCAGCACATCGTCGATATTGTCCGCATGGCGTGGCGCAATGATCCCGCCGATCGTGCCGGTCACGGCGACCGGTCCGGCCGTCGTCATCACGACATCGTCGCGGATCGCCGCAAGCAGGCGATCGGCGGCGATGCCGATCTCCTCGGGCGTGCAGTTTCTGAGGATGATGCCGAACTTGTTGCCGGAGAACCGGCCGAGTGTATCGAGACCCCGCATGCGGCTGCGCAGGCGCTTGGCGACCACCGCGATCACCTCGTCGGCGATGTCATAGCCATAGGCCTCGTTGATGCGGCCGAGACCGTCGATGGCGACCAGCATGAAGCCGCAGGTCGTGTGCGTGCGAGCCACCTCACGCAACGTTTCAGTCAATTGTTCGGTGAGATGCCAGCGATTGAACTCGCCGGTGAGAACATCGAATCGCGACAGATATTCGAGCTGCCGCTCGCGTTCATGGCGATCGTTGATCGCGCGGATCACGCCGTGCGCCCAGCCGGGCTTGCCGTCTGCGTTCGCGAACCAGCGGCCGGTATCCTCCACCCACAGCCTCGGCGCGCGCGGACCGGACCGCAATGCATATTGCAACTGATAGGGCACGCCCGCGCCCTCGTCGGTCTCGGCCGAATGCAGCACGGCGTCGAAACGGGTCTTCGCGTTGTCGGGATCGAGCAGGCTCGCAAAACCGCGGCCGGTCGCGATGGCCGAGATGTCGCGCAGCCCGAACAGGCGGCCAATGCCGCTGCCCCAGGACAATACGTCCGTGTCGATCTGCCACCGATACGGGACTTCGCCCGTCGACTGCAGGATCGCGGCGTAGTCGAGGTTGCCCGGCTGGCGCGCTTCGGTTGGCGGCGCTTCGGTGCGCTGGTTGGCATGGCGAGGGCGCGGCATATCGGCGGCTCGTGTCAAATTCGGCCCATTGGTGTCGCGTCGGAACGACGGAGGTGGGCGGAGATTACAGAGCAACCCTAAACAAGTGGGAAAGTCCGGCGCCTGCATTCTAACGATGGCCATTTGCGGGCACCGCGGCGGCATGAGGATTGCGACCGAGGCGGGGAGAGTGCGCCGTATGTCTCGATTTGACGCAGGAGCCGCCGTGCAGGTCGACAGGACGAGA
>JAEWHY010000520.1 GCA_023387555.1 Pseudomonadota bacterium | reverse complement strand
CGGGTCGTAGTGCCCGTAGAGCGGGGTTCCGAGGCCTCCCGGGAGCATGCGTGACGAACGCATACCCGCAGGCGCCGCACCCCGCTCCATCAACTGGCGTCACCGGTTGACGCCCCTCATCGAGCGAGGTGGGCGGATGTATATGCTTTTATTCCTAGAATGTCAAGTCTGTTCTTGTAGGATGGGTTGAGCGCAGCGAAACCCATCAATCCGGTCTCGGCCGTATGGGGGCAGGCATCGTCTGCGCGCGCATCAATGCGGATCGCGCCAACACTGCGGTCAGCAGAGCGATGGGTTTCGCTGCGCTCAACCCATCCTACGGCGACCGCGTCCGCGGATCTACGCCTTCGCCAGCAGCGCGCGGCGTTCGGCCACCGCGCGGCGGGCCTGGTCGGCGGCAAGCGTCACAGCCGAGGAGCGGTTGTGATGGATCGCGCCGGACTCGATCTGCCGGATGGCGCGCTCGACGATGTCGTCGATCTCGATGCACATCAGGTCGAGTTCCTCGGCGGCCGCGGTGCGCGCGCGCTTGAGGATCGAGATCAGCGCCTCGAGATCGTTGCGGCGTTCGTATTTGGAGGGGCTGGAGCGGATGTAGCTGAACAGCCAGGCGGCGCCGGAGCCGAAGATCGAAACCAGCATCAGGCTCCAGTACAGCGGCTCGCTGTAACGATCGAAGAACGTCTGTTGCTCACCCTCCAGATAGGCCAGGGCCCCCGGATGCACCGCCAGCGTCGCCGCCTTGTCGGTGTCCGGACTTGCGATCCGGGCGAACGCCGGGAACTCGGTGCCCTGGGTCTGCTTGGCGTTGAACAGCCACTTGGTGAAGTTCCCGACCACGCCATCGTCCAGCGAGCGGCGGGCGACGATGTAATGCGACACCCCGATGGTCTCGACCGCCTCGGCCGGGCGCGAGCCGCCGAACGCGCCGGCCGGAATTTCGGTCGACTCGTAGACCGGGTTCTGCTGCTCGATCGCTTCCGACGACCCGACCTCCAGGAACACCGGCGGTTCCTTGCCGCGCGCGAGCGCTGCGACCGCTTCCGCGGTGATCTTGCTGCCGATCGGTCCGACCGTCAGCAGCGCATCGAATGTCGCGTGCCGAAGCTGCGCGGTCAGATCCTCGGTGCCGAACTGGATGGTGGTGATCTTGTCCGCGGGCACGCTGTATTGCGCCAGGATCGTATGCAGCAACGTCACATTGGCGGCCGTGCGTCCGACGATCGCGATCGTCTTGCCCTGCAGATCCTCGATCTTCTCGATGGGCTTCGGTGCTTCGGGGACGGCGATCCTGGTTGCCGGGATTTCGGTCGCCGGCGCTTCGGGCTCCTTTGACGCGCTGGCGCTTTTCCTCACGCTGCTCTTGGCAGTGTTCTTGGCAGTGTTCTTGGCAGTGTTCTTGGCGCTTTTACTGGCGGCTTTCTTCGCGGTCTTCGTTGCGGGGCCGGCCGGAGCGGGAGCGGCCGGAGTAGCAACCGGCGCGGCGGCAACGGGCGGCGCCGGCGGCGCTGGCGGAACCATCAGCACCACGACGTTGCGGCGGTGGACCGCGACCACCTGGCCGGTCTTGGGCATCGCCACATCGCGCCGGACCACCGCGAGATCGGCGGTTCCACGGTCAATCAATTCGGCACCGTTCTGCGCGGCATCCTGGCGGATGATCTGGAGCCGGACCGGCGCGCGCTCGCGCCCGAGATATTGCGCGAGTTGCTGGACCAGCCGGTAGTCTTCGCTGTGCCGGGCGCCGGTCGCGATTTTCAGCGTGGCCGGCTTCGACTGAATGTAGGACACCACGATCGCGATGCCGGCGATCGCCATGATCGTGCTCATGACGATCAGCAGCGGATGACGGGACATCCGACGCAGCCGGTCGCTGGCCGCAGGCGGCTGATGATCCATCGCCGGCCCGGCCGACGTGAAGGTCGTGTTGTGAACGTTCATAAAGCGGGCCCGCGGCCCATCGGTCACCGGAGCGGTCTAATAGCGGATCAGTCCGTCCCAATACCGGATCAATTGTGACCATATCATGCCGTAGGAGTCCTATATTACGACAGATCAGGCGGCGCCCGCCGGCCGGCTCCAGGGCCCGCGGCGCGATCCGTCGCCGCCGCCGAGCCGGAACCCTTCCGGCATCGCCTGGCTCACCATCATCAGTTCGCCGAGGGTTTCGGCGGTGATCAGCCCGACCAGCCGGCCATCCGGCTCGATCACCGCAACGGCAGGCGCCGCGCGTTCCTGCAGCAGTTTCACCGCTTCTTCCAGCGGGCGGCGGCGATCGATGCTGACGATGTCGGTGGTCATGGCTTCGCTGACCCGCGCCTGCGGTCCGAATTCCTTGAGCGCGCGGATGATGTCGCTGCGCGTCAGGAGGCCGGCGGGCCGGTTCTCGCCATCCACCACCGGAAATTCGCTCTGGCTGGTCTGCAGCAGCACCTGCACCGCATCCTCGATCGGCGCGTCGGGCTTAAGCGTCGCGATCCGCGTCATCGTCGCCGTGAGCACGGGGACGCCGCGCGAG
The DNA here is from genome assembly GCA_023387555.1 of Pseudomonadota bacterium. Lineage (GTDB taxonomy): Bacteria > Pseudomonadota > Alphaproteobacteria > Rhizobiales > Xanthobacteraceae > Pseudorhodoplanes. The sequence continues at coordinate 4,797 of JAEWHY010000520.1, read as the reverse complement.
ACCGCCCGCAGCGCCACCATGTGGGCTTCCGAGGAGGCGGCGAGATAGACGAAGATCGCGATGAAGATCAGGATCGGGTTGTTGAACAGGCCGAGAAAGCCGAGCAGGAACGCCGCGCCCTGTCCGATCGCCGCGGCAATCTCGGTGGCGCGCACGAAGCCGAGGCGGGCGCTGAGCCCGGCGCGCAGGATGCGCCCGCCATCCATCGGGAAGGCCGGGATCAGGTTGAACAGCGCGAGGAACAGATTCACCGCGGCGAGCTTGTCGACCATCGGAACCTTGGTGTCGTCGAGCGCGGCGAATGCGGCGCCCGAGGACACGTCGGCGCCGGCGAACAGCAGCAGCGCAGCGGCGATCACGATGTTCACCAGGGGACCCGCGATGGCGATCAGGAATTCCTCGCCGGGTTTTTCCGGAATGCGTTCGAGCCGGGCGACGCCGCCGATCGGCAGCAGCACCACGTCCGGGGTCACGACGCCGAAGGCGCGCGCGGTGAAGATGTGACCGAATTCATGCGCCAATACGCACAGGAACACGAGGAGGATGAAGACCAGGCTGGTCCAGGCCGCGGTGGCCCCGCCGGAGGCATAGGCCGCGCCGAAGATCCAGACGAGGAACAAAAGGAAGGTGATGTGGATCCGGACCGCGGTGCCTGCGATCGACCCGATGGTGACGGACCAGCCCATGAATGCCTCGCGCGCGATGCGGCTTCGAACCGTTCGTGCATGAAGCTATTATCTGATCCGCATCTGCGTAAGTGGCGGAGTCTTCGGATTGGTCATTCCGGGGCGCGACCGCAGGTCGCGAGCCCGGAATCCATACTCCTGGTCGTGGTTATGGATTCCGGGCTCGTCCGCCTTCAGCGGCCGCCCCGGAATGACAGAAGGAGGTATCGATGGCCGACAAACTCACCGGCGACGCCCGCAAGGCCGCGCTCGCGACCATTCCCGGCTGGACCGACCTGATGGAGCGCGATGCGATCTTCCGCAAATTCACGTTCCGGGATTTCAACGAGGCCTTCGGCTTCATGACGCGCGCCGCTCTGATCGCGGAGAAGCGCGATCATCACCCCGAGTGGCTGAATGTCTACCGGACCGTGGAGGTGACGCTCTCGACCCATGATGCGGGCGGGCTCACCGAGAAGGACATCGCGCTGGCCAAGGCGATGGACAAGCTGGCGGGGTGATATGGTCTTCACCCTCCCCCTTGTGGGGAGGGTCGCGAGCGAAGCGAGCGGGGTGGGGGTCGCTGTTGAAAGGCGGCGATCCAATCCCAGTCACCCCCACCCCGATCTCCTTCGCTATCGCTCAGTCGATCGACCCTCCCCACAAGGGGGAGGGTGAAGGCAGATGTGGGGAGAGGGAAGTCGCCCTCAGCTATACATCACCTGCACGTTGGTGTTCTCGAACAAGCCTTCCTCGCCGAATTCGACGCCGATGCCGGAGTTCTTGACGCCGCCGAACGGCACGTTGGGCTGGATCGGTCCGTGCTTGTTGATCCACACCGTGCCGCATTCGAGCTGCGCGCCATATTCCTTGGCCTTCTCGATGTTGTTCGACCACACCGAACCGCCGAGGCCGTTCGGGTTGTCGTTGGCGCGCGTGATGACTTCATCGACATCGGAATAGCGGATGATCGGCAGCGCCGGTCCGAACTGCTCCTCGTCGACCAGCGGATTGCCATTGTCGAGGCCGCCGATCAGCGTGACCGGATAGAACAAACTGTCCGCCTCCGGTTCGCCACCCATCAGCACCTTGCCGCCGCCGCGCTTCGCCGCTTCGACGAGGCGCGCAACCTTGTCGTATTGCATGCGGTTCTGCACCGGGCCGAGCTGCGTGTCGTCCTTGAGGCCATCGCCCATCGGAATGGTCTTGGCGAAATCGACCAGCGCCGCGCAGACATCGTCATAGACGCTGTCATGCACATAGAGCCGCTTCAGCGCCGCGCAGGTCTGGCCGTTGTTGATGAAGCCGCCCCAGAACAGCCCCGGCGCGATCTGCCTCGGATCGACATCGGGCAGCACGATGCCAGCGTCGTTGCCGCCGAGTTCGAGCGTCAGACGCTTCAGCGTATTCGCCGCGCTCGACATCACCTTCTTGCCGGTCGCGGCCGAGCCGGTGAACACGATCTTGCCGATGCCGTCATGCGCGGACATCGCCGCGCCGATGCTGTCTTCGCCGGCGATGCCATTGAGGACGCCGGCCGGCAGCACCTCGTTCATCAGCTCGATCGCGCGCAAGGTAGACAGCGGCGTATACGGCGAGGGCTTGTTGACCACGGTATTGCCAGCCCGGAGTGCCGGGAAGATGTGCCAGATCGCGATCAGCACCGGCCAGTTCCACGGCGTGATCGAACCGACCACGCCGATCGGACGGCGATGCAGCTCGATGCGGCCTTCGTTGTTGTCCTGCAGCACCTTCACCGGGATATCGAGCGAGGCGGTGTAATTCGCCCAGGCGCCGGCGCCGCCCATCTCGAAGCGAGAGCCGAGCCCGTTCAGCGGCTTGCCCTGCTCGAGGGTGATCAGGCGCGCGATTTCCTCGGCATTGTCGGTGAGCTTCTGCGCTGCCGCGTGACAGAGCTTTTGACGCTCTTCCTGCGAGGTTTTCGACCAGGCCGCGAACGCCGTTTTCGCGGCATCCACGGCCTGGTCGAGGTCCGCCACGCTGGCCTTTGGCGCAAGCCCGACGACCTCGCCGGTCGACGGATTGCGGACCTCGAAATGATCGCGGGTGGGGACGGACTTGCCGCCGATGGTGAGGTTGTAGCGGGGCGTTTCCTGCACGGACGTTGTCCTTTGCGTTATTGTTGGTGTTATTTCTCTTGCGCGAAATGGAAGATGGTCGCGCCCTTGGGCGAATAATTCGGCACGTCGGCCGCAACCTTCGCTCCAATCGGCGACTGCATCGCCTGGCCCATCGCCTGCGGCGATTCGAAATAGGCCTGGAAGATGCAGAACGGCACCTCTGCGGGCCCGACGGCTGCCGGGAAGGCGTAATGGCAGGATTTCAGCCCCGGCATCTGTCTAGCCAGCGGGATGTGCGTCTCCTCATAGTATTTCTTGAAATGGGCTTCGTCGTCAGGACGCGGATAGATGACGGTGAGACAGTGCATGGTGTCGTTTCCTCTGCGTGATGCTTCGTTGATTTGCGAGCGCAGAAGTTGTTCCGTGTTCTTAAAGCGTGGTCAACCTGCGTCTTGGATTCAAGGCTTGCGGCAAATTCGGTGGGCTCCCTCCCCCCCTTGAGAGGGAGGGTTGGGGAGGGGGTAAGCAGCGAATAGAGAGCCTGCTTACCCCCTCCCACCTACCTCCGCTTCGCTACGGCAGGCGACCTCCCCCGCAAGGGGGAGGTGAACGGAATATGCTGTGACGCTTCGCCTCAATCGGAATCAGTCGGCGGTTTACGCCGCCGCGGTCGCCGCCTGCGGCGATGCGACACTCCCGAGCCAGGCGAAGATGCGCTCCGGCGATGCGATGCGATCCCACTGCCGTTCGGGATAATTGAAGTTCTCGGTAAATTCGTCGCACAGCGCCTTGTTCTGGCTCATCGTCCCAATCAGCGCGCCCATCGCCTCGGAGGGCGGCGCCAGCATCAGGTTGGTCCAGCGCGAGGCCGCGAGCACGCGGTCCTGGCGGCGCCAGTCGACCTTTTCGCAGAACCGCGCGTCGAGCGCGTCGGCCTTGACGATTTCCTCGCCCAGCACGAAGGCGGCATAGGAGGCCATGTTGGCGCCCTGGCCCATCATCGGATCGACCACCGAATGCAGGTCGCCGAGCGCGATCGCGCATTTGCCGCCGTCGAATTGCACGGTTGAATTGCGCACGGTGGGCACGACGCCGCCCTGCAGAAGGTCCTGCGGCTGCGCGAGATCGAAGGTCGCGGTGTCGATGCGGTCGTATGTGGTGGGGTGATGCTTTTCGAGCTTGCCCAGCAGCACCTGCAGGAAGCGGCTGCGGTCCTGCTCGTAATTCAGCGTGGCGAGTTCCTCCATGTCGCCGCCCGGCACATTCTCCATCAGCAGCGCATTGGCGATGCCGTCAAAGGTCAGCGTCGGGATCACGATCATCTCGCCGTGGCCGGGCGAAACCGACAGCGTGACATTCATCGGATCCGGTTGCCGCACGCCCTTGTAGAGGCCGACGCAGAGCCGGCGCTGCGGCTGCGTGTAGGGCGAATGCTCCGGACGGTAGGAAAACAGATCGCCCAGCGCGCCCTTGCCGGTGGAGACGACAAGCAGGTCGAAGCGGTTCACCAGTGCCGGAATGTCGCCTTCCTCGATCTTGCGGATCTCGATCTTGCCGCCGCGGCGGGCGAAGTCATTCATCAGGGTCGGCAGATAGATGCGGTAATCGACCGCGCGGCTGGGATTCTTGAAGTCGCCGCGGAAGCGCAGTGGCTGCGGGAAGTTGAAGACGTGATCGTGGTAGTAATAGAACAGCTTCGGATCGTTCCAGTGATCGATGCCGAGTTCGTTCTCGCGTGCGATCGTGACGGAGTGATGCGCGACGGTGTTGAGCAGACGCGAGTCGCGATACTCGTCCGCAGCGCGATCGGTGATGATCGTCGCGTCGACACCATGCTTTTGCAGATAGAGAGCGAGATGCAGGCCGCCGACACCGGCGCCGACGATTCCGATCGAACGCTTCAAGATATCCTCCCGATTTTCAGTTTTCTGCTTGTTGCGGCGAAGCTTAGGGCAGCATCCGGGCTTCCGTATATGGAATGAACAGAATAAGATTTATTCCGGACAGGAATTATTCTGATGGACCGGATCGACTGCCTGCTGGCGTTCGTG
>JAEWHY010000485.1 GCA_023387555.1 Pseudomonadota bacterium | reverse complement strand
TGATTTCGACGGCGCCTATCCGTGGGCCTATCCGCCGACCTTCTTCTTTGCCGCGGCCGTGCTCGCCACGCTGCCGCTCACCGCAGCCCATGTCGTCTGGATCGCCGCGACCTTCGTAGCCTTCGCCGCCGCGATGCGCGGCATCATGCAGGGCCGCCTCGGCCTCGTGTTCGCCTGCGCCTTTCCGGGCATCGTCGCCACTGCCGCGGTCGGGCAGAACGGCTTTCTCACCGCGGCGCTGATCGGCGGCATGCTGGTGTTCCTGAACAGCCGGCCCGTAATGGCCGGAATCCTGCTCGGGCTCCTGACCTACAAGCCGCATTTCGGCGTGCTAATCCCGCTGGTGCTCCTCGTCAGCGGCCATTGGCGCGTGCTGTTTGCGGCGGCGGCAATCACGCTGGCGCTGGCGCTCGCGGCCTCTTTCGCCTTCGGCTTCGGCACCTGGGAGGGCTTCTTCCATGCGCTGCGCCACGCATCGCAGGCAGCGCTGTCGGACGGCGCCGCAGACTGGGCCAAGCTGCAGAGCCTGTTCGGCCTCGTGCGCATTCTGGGCGGCGGCGAAACGCTGGCCTTCGCGCTGCAATGGGCGCTGGCGGGCGCGACCGCACTGACGCTCTGTTTGCTGTGGAGAAGCCGCGCGCCGTTCAATCTCAAGGCTGCGGGGCTCGCGGTCGGCATCCTCCTCGTGCCGCCCTATCTGTTCATGTACGACGTCGTCACGCTGGCCGTGGCCATGGCGTTTCTGTTCCGCGAGATGCAGGCGAGCGGCGCGCGCCGGGGCGAACTGAGCGCGCTCGGGGTCGCTCTCGTTCTTGTGCTGATCTTCCCGGTGGTGAAGCTGCCGGTCGGCTTCGTCGCGGCGATGATCGTTGCGGTGCTGATTGCAAGGCGACTGCACGTCGCTCGCGTCCCGGATGCGGTGCAGCGCGCAGCGGTGCAGCGCTGATCCGGGACCCATCATGGACAAGCGAGGTCCCGGTTCTGCAGCGCATCGCTACGCGCCGCGCTGCGCCCGGGACACGGGACTGATTATCCCGCCGCCCGCACCCGCTGCGGCACCAGCCGCTCGCTCTTCAGCGCGGCCTGCGCACCCGAGACGCCGGACTCGTGGTACTCGGCATCCTCGTTGACGTCCCACACATCGTACAGGCGCTCGCCGGCGAGGATGTTGCGGGCGGTCAGCATCGCCGTCATCATCGCATGGTCCTGGTTGTTGTACTTGTGCATGCCGTTGCGGCCGACCAGATGCAGCGTCGGGAATGATGATTCCAGATCGAGCCGGATCATCTCCATGTTGTGGCGATAGGCATCGTCATAGACCGGATAGGCCTTCGGCTGCCGCACCACGCGGGCATCGACCACATCCGCCTCGTCAACGAGGCCGATCTGCGCCAGCTCCTTCTTCGCCAGCGCGACCAGTTCGGCGCTGCTGGCATCCCACAGGTCGTCGCCCTCGAAGCAGAAATATTCGAGGCCGAGGCAGCTCATGCCGGACGGCACCATCTCCGGCGACCATGAGCTGAAATTCTGCACGCGCCCGACCTTCACCTTGGGATCGTGCACATAGATCCAGTTGTCCGGGAACAGATTGTCCTTCTTCACCATCAGCGCGACCGTGAGAAAATCGCGATAGCGCAAGGCGCGCGCATGCAGCAGCGAAATCGGACGCGGCGCGATCATTTCGACCAGTTCGCGCACCGGCGCCGAGCTGATGACATGGCGGGCGGTGTAGCGCTCGGTGGAGCCGTCGGCGAGCGTTGCTTCCGCGGTCCAGAGCTTGCGGTTGGCGTCGTAGCTGAGGCTCTTCAGTTCGCGGCCCTTGAGCAGCGTGCCGCCCTGCTGCTCGATCTTGCACGCGGCGGCCTCCCACATCATGCCGGGGCCCTTGCGCGGATACTGGAAGCTTTCGATCAGGGTCTTGACGACTTCGCCACCCGCGGCCTCTCGCCGCGGCAGGCTTCGCGTCAGCGCATTCTTTATCGCGACGCCGAGATCGAGGCCCTTGATGCGCTGCGCCGCCCAGTCGGCGGAAATCTCGTCGCAGGACATGCCCCACACCTTCTCGGTGTAGGTCTTGAAGAAGATCGAGAACAGCTTCTCGCCGAACTGGTTGCGCACCCACTGATGAAAGGTCGCCGGGTCCTTGATCGGATTGACGCGCGCATAGGCATAGGACAACACGCAGGCCGCGCTGCGGAATACGCCGAGATTGGTCAGGGCTTCGAACGCGCTGAGCGGATAGGAATAATACTTGCCGCCGTAATAGATGCGCGACAGCCGCGGACGCTCGATGAAATCGTCGGGCAGGATTTCGCGCCACAGGTCGACCACGTCCTTGGACTTCGAGAAGAACCGGTGGCCGCCGATGTCGAACAGATAATCCATGTAGCGCACGGTGCGGCTGATGCCGCCGACATAGACCGGATCCTTTTCGATCACGAGGACCGACGGCATTTCCTTGGTCAGGCAATAGGCTGCAGTCAGGCCGGCCGGGCCCGCGCCGATCACCAGGACATCAACGTCTCTTGTCATGAACGCACGCTGCCAATTTCGGGAACATGGGTTTGCGTCACCGGCGCAAAGGCGAACAGGCGGTGACCGTTGTAGGAGATCAGCGCGCCGCAGGCGGCGCCGATGATGATCGCGGCCTGAGGCTGCGATGAAAGGAATGTCAGCGTCATGAACGCGAAGACCGCATAACTCGTTCCCTGCGCGACCGAGGTGACGGCGGCGTAGCGCGCCGCCTCGCGATGCTGCCGGCGTCCGCTGCGGTCGAAGGTCAGCGCGCGGTTGAGCCGCCAGGTCACCAGTGTCGCGACCGAGAGGGATATCAGCCGCGCGATCAGCGGCGGCACCCCAAGATGCAGGATCAGGGTGAAGCTGCCAAGATCGGTGATCAGCCCGAGCGCACCCACGGTCAGGAATCGCGCCGGCCGCGGCAATCGCTCGGCGAGCGCCCGCACGGCGTCCCGTTCTGTTTGGGCGGCCGGAGCGAGACCCTCGCCACCGCCAAACGTCGCCGACTTGCCGTGCATCCCACGCCGTCCCCGACTGACCCGCGCAGGCGCGCGTTGGTGGATTCCTGCGATGATCCTTCGCAGGTCTCGGTTAAGGCGCGGCTTATCTACACAACGAAACGCGACCTTACGGTTAAGAAAATCGAAAAGATCGTCTGCAACAGTCCATCGCGGAATGGTGCTGTTTCGGCGCCGGATGGCGCACGGCCTCACACCCGGAGATCGGCTCCATGTCAGTGCAAGCTGCGCCGCTGCCGGCGCAACAGGCGAACCGGGACCTGTTCTTCAAGCTCGCCTTCGCCTTCGGGGTGATGATCGCGGTCCTCGAGATCGGCTATCTCGTCATGTCGCCGCTGCCCTACGACGCGCTCGGCTACGCCATCGGCCGCGATTTCGTAAATGCATGGCTCGGCGCCAAGCTCGCGCTGTCCGGCAGCCCGGCGCCGTATTTCGAATTCTCCGCCTATCAGACGCTGCTGACGCAGCATTTCGGACCCAATTATCCGATCCACATCTGGTCCTATCCGCCGCATCTGCTGCTGTTCACCTGGCCGCTCGGCCTGATGCCTTATATGACCGCCTACGCGGTCTATTGCCTGCTCGGCCTGATCCTCTATCTGCCGGTCGCCAGCGATGGCTCGCGCAAGCCCGAGCATCTCGTGCTGCTCGCTATCGCGCCCGCGGTGACGGTCAATATCTGGTGCGGCCAGAACGGCTTTTTCGTCGCTGTGCTGCTGATCTGCGGCCTGACGCAACTCGACCGGCGTCCGATCCTCGCCGGCATCCTGTTCGGCCTGCTCAGCATCAAGCCGCAACTTGGCCTGCTGATCCCGCTGATGCTGCTTTTGACCGGACGCTGGCGCACGATCTTCGCCGCGGCGGCGACGATCGCGGTGCTCGTGATCGCGACCGCCATCGTGTTCGGCCCGGATGTCTGGACCGCCTATGTCCGCGATGCGCTGCCGACCCAGCGGTGGCACACCTTCACGGGCATCCAGAATTTCATGCTGCACATGCCGACCGCCTTCATGAATGCGAAGATCGCGGGACTTTCGATGGCCGCCTGCATCGCCATCCAGGCCGTGGTCTCGGTCGCGACGCTCGCCGCCGTGGTCTGGACCTTCTGGCGGCGGCGCGATCCGGTGCTGTCGATGGCGCTGTTCGTGACCGCGATCTTCACGGCGACGCCCTATGCGTTCAATTACGACATGGTGGTGTTCGGCTGGGTCATCATCAAGCTGATGGACCGTGACGACAACGAGCCGATCGACTACGCGCTGATGCTTGCGGTGTTCGCAACGCCGGCGTTGACGGTCGCGCTCGGCATGACCCGGGTCCTGCCGTTCTCCAGCCTGGCGCTGTTCGCCTTCGGGGCGCGCCTCGTGTGGCGGCTGGCGCAGCAGACGCAGGAATCGCGGAACACGCAGGCAACGCACGTCCGCGCGCTTGCGTGAGGCTTGTCATCCGGCCGGCGGCCAGTCGATGAAATTTCCGTCGCGGACAAAGCCGCATTGCGATAGGGCTTTGGCTCTTGCGGCCTGAGCGGCAGGCTTGCGGCATGAGCGGAGCGAACAGGATGATCTTGCGTGCGATGGCGTCTGTGCTTGTGGTGGTGTTGGCGATGGCATCGCCCGCCGCAGCCCAATCGAATCTCGCCATCGGCATGAAGCTGGAGGATGCCGGCTTCAAGATGCGCGAGGCCAACACGCCGGAGAAGTTGGCACGCCTGCGCAGCATCCCACCGCACAAGTTCGTACCGCACCGCAAGAACGGCGCCCGCTACTACGTCTATGCCGATCCGACGACCTGCCGCTGCGCCTTCGTCGGCGACGAGACCGCGATGAAGACGTATCGCGACATGGTGACGCCGCCTGGCAAGGGCTTCTTGCCCGGCGTCGGGGACATCGGGCGCGATACCGGCGGCATCAATCTGGAAAACGAGATGCAGACCGAGATGAACGACGAAAGCGGTACCAATTTCGACGACATCTTCCACCCCGGGTTCTAACGAAGGGCGGCCGGGCCGCCCACAGCTTTACCGCACCACGGCAATTGCCTCTTGCGCCGCCATGAAATTGCAGGTCCACTGCGCGCATGGCCTCGTTGAACGCAGCGAATCCGATTGCGACGCCTGCCCCGCTCGCGCGGCCGCAGGCGGCCAGCAAGCGTTTCAAGATCGCCCTGATCAAGCCGTCCCATTACGATGCGGATGGCTATGTCATCCAGTGGTGGCGCTCGACCATTCCGTCCAACAGCCTCGCCAGCGTCTATGGCCTGCTGCGCGAATGCGCCGATGCCCGGACGCTGGGCGACGATGTCGAGATCGACATCGAGGCGATGGATGAGTGCAACACCGTCGTCAACATCAAGAAGATCGCGCGCGACATCCGTGACGCCGGCGGCGGCTTTGTCGGCCTCGTCGGCGTGCAGTCGAACCAATATCCCCGCGCGCTGGATATCGCCCGCGAATTCCGCAAAGAGGGCATTGCGGTCGCGATCGGCGGCTTCCACGTCAGCGGCGTGATCTCGATGCTGCCGGCCCTGACGCCTGAATTGCAGGAGGCGCTCGATCTCGGCGTGGTGCTTTATGCCGGCGAGGCCGAGGGCCGCATGTCCGACTTCCTGCGCGATATGGCGTCGGGACAGGCGAAGGGCATCTACAATCACCTGAAGGACTCGCCCAGCATGGAGGCGGCGACCTTCCCGATCCTGCCGCGCGAAGTCGTCACCCGTGTCGCCGGCCATTATGCCAGCTTCGACGCCGGCCGCGGCTGCCCGTTCCAGTGCAGCTTCTGCACCATCATCAACGTGCAGGGCCGCAAGTCGCGCTACCGCACCGCCGACGACGTCGAAGGCATCGTGCGCGCCAATGCCAAGCAGAACATCACGCGCTTCTTCATCACCGACGACAATTACGCCCGCAACCGCAACTGGGAGCCGATCCTCGACCGGCTGATCGAACTGCGGGAAAAGGAAGGCTTCAAGATCCGGCTGCTGCTGCAGGTCGATACGCTGTGCCACAAGATTCCGGGCTTCATCGAAAAGGCGGCGCGCGCCGGCTGCACCGCGGTATTCATCGGGCTTGAGAACATCAATCCGCAATCGCTCGCCGGCGCCAAGAAGCGGCAGAACAAGATCTGGGAATACCAGGAGATGTTCCATGCCTGGCGCAAGGCCAAGGTGATGACCTTCGCCGGCTATATCCTCGGTTTCCCGACCGACACCCCGGATTCGATCGCGCGCGACATCGAGATCATCAAGAAGGAATTGCCGGTCGACATCCTCGAGTTCTTCTACCTGACGCCCCTGCCCGGCTCCGAGGACCACAAGGTCCTGCACATGAAGGGCATCCCGGTCGACCCCGATCTCAACAAATACGATCTCGAGCACGCCTGCACGGCGCATCCGGTCATGTCGAAGGAGACCTGGGAAGAGGTCTATCGGAGCGCCTGGACGCGCTATTACTCGGACGAGCATGTCGAGACCATCATGCGGCGCGCCGCCGCCACCGGGCTGAACAAGACCAAGGTGATCGACGGCATTACGCTGTTCTCCGGCGCGTCGCGGATCGAAGGCGTGCATCCGCTGCAATTCGGCTTCGTGCGCCGCAAGATCCGCACCCAGCGCCGTTATGGCATGAAGATCGTCAATCCGCTGATCTTCTATCCGTGGCGAGCCTATGACTTCACGCGCACGGTGGTGCGATGGGCATCGCTGGTGCGGAAATATCGCAAGATCGTGAAGCGGGTCTATGCCGATCCGAAGGCGAACCAGTACACCGACCACGCCATGGACCCGCCCGCCGGGCACAATGCGCCGATGTCGGATTTCGTGAAGACCTACGCCGACAAGATTCCGCAGACCCATGGCGCGCCGGTGCGAGAAGCCGCGATCGGATAGCCATCAGGATCCGTCGGACGGCATCACCAGAACTCAAGACCCATGACCGACCGAACGCCCCCGACCGGCCCGCTGTCGGGCATCCGCATCCTCGACCTGACCAGCGTCATCCTCGGCCCCTATGCGACGCAGATCCTCGCCGATTTCGGCGCGGACGTGATCAAGGTCGAGTCTCCCGCGGGCGACATCATGCGCCACGTCGGCCCGATGCGGAACAAGGGCATGGGGCACATTTATCTCAACCTCAATCGCAACAAGCGTTCGATCGCGCTCGACCTCAAGCAACAAGCGGCGCGCGATGCCTTGCGCAAGCTCGCCGCGACCGCCGACGTGCTGGTCACCAACGTACGTCCGGCGGCGATGGCGCGGCTTGGCCTCGGCTATGACGACATCCGCGCGCTCAATCCGCGCATCGTCTATGCGAGCGCCACCGGGTTCGGCGCGCGCGGGCGCTATGCCGGGAAGCCAGCGTACGACGATCTGATCCAGGGCCTGTCGGGGATCGCCGCGATCGCACCCGATGCCTGGGGCGGCGAACCGCGCTACATGCCGAATGCCATCGCCGACCGCACCGTCGGGCTTTATCTCGCCAACGCGATCTCCGCCGCGCTGTTTCATCGCGAGCGCAGCGGTGAAGGCCAGGCGATCGAAATCCCGATGTTCGAGGTGTTCGTGGAATATCTGCTCGGCGACCATCTCGCCGGGCTCACCTTCGATCCGCCGGAGGGACCGCAATATTATCCGCGGCTGGTCTCCAAACATCGCAAGCCCTATGCGACGAAGGACGGCTATGTGTGCGCGCTGGTCTATACCGACACCCACTGGAAGAATTTCTTCAAGGCGATCGCGCGCGAGGATCTCCTGACCGATCCGCGCTTCTCGACGCACGGCGGCCGCGCCGACAACATCGATGCGGTCTATGCCTTCGTCGCCGATACGCTGAAGACCAGAACCACCGCCGAATGGGTGGCGCTGCTCGATGCCGCCGACATCCCGGTCGCGCCGCTGCACAGCATCGCCAGCCTGTTCGAGGACCCGCATCTGAAGGATGCCGGCTTCTTCCGCTTCGTCGATCATCCGACCGAGGGCCGCCTGCGCATGACCGACGTGCCTGGCACCTGGTCGCAAACGCAGCCCGCGGTGCGCAGCCTGCCCCCCAATCTCGGGGAGCATACCGAAGCGGTGCTGCGCGAGGCCGGACTGTCCGAGGCCGAGATCGCTTCGGCCATGGGCCACGAGCCCACAGGCTGAGCGACGCGCGCGCGCCTGGCTTGCAGCGGCAGCCCATTCGCGGTCATATGGCCGCGGATTACCGGTAACGAGGGGGTTGAGGATGCGTGCGCGGGCTTCTGCGTGTCTGGGTGCGGCTATGGCGGCGGCGCTGGTTGCAATGTCGGGCACAGCCTTCAGTGCGGAGATCGAGCGTCCCGCATCGTTCACGCCCGGAAAAATCCCGGGTATCAAGCCGTCGGGCCCGAATTACACCATCCTCAATCCGGTGCGCAGCGACGGCTTCCTGCGCGTCTACAACGTGCGCTCGCCCTACGGCGACTTCACCGTCGTCAGCGATGCAATGATGCAGATGCGGATTCGCGAGCTGGCCGCCATCGAACAACTCGACCAGCTGACGGAATCGGCCGAGTTCAACAATGCGCTTGCCCAGTCCGGCCTCGCACCGTTGAAGTTCGCCGGCGAAATGCTGGTCAATCCGGTCGAGGCGCTCGGCAATACGCTGGCGGGCATCGGCAACCAGATCGGTCAGATCGGCTCCGGCATCCACAATGCCGGCAAGTCGCAGGACCAGGCCTTCGGCGGATTCGGCGCCGACCAGAAGCGGCGCGAACTCGCGGCCAAGCTCGGCGTCGATCCCTATTCCGATTACGAGCCCTTGCAGGCCCGGTTGCAGAAGCTGTCACAGGCCGCTGCCGCCGGCGGGCTCGTGGTGTCCGGGGCAATGATGGCGATTCCGGGCGTGGCTGGCCTCGTGGTGTCGAACGTCGCCACCTCGAGCTCGGTCAAGGATTCGCTGCGCGACCGCACCGCCGCGCAGCTCATGGACATCAACCGCGAAAAGATGATGGCGATGGGCCTCGACCGCGCCACCGCCGATGCCCTGCTGCAGAACCGCAATTACACCCCGCTCGACATGACCTCGATGGTATCGTCGCTGGAAGTCGTACCGGTTGAGGGCCGCGCCGAATTCCTGCGGCGTGCGGTCAACGTCAAGCGGCGCGACGCCGCGGTATTCAACCGCCGCTACACCGAGATGGTCGCGGATTATCACCTGAAGAACCGCTCGATCGTCAGCTTCGTCTCGGCCGCCGAATTTCCGTTCAATCAGACCGCCAATGGCGGTGTTGTCGGGATCTGGCCGGTCGATGCGCTGTCCTGGACCGAGGGAGCGAGCCGCGCCATGACCAGCGCCGCGAGCGCGATCAGCGCCCGCCGGCTCGGCCGTCCGCAATTGCTGATCTCCGGACAGGCGACGCCGCGCGCGAAGGATGGCCTGCGCGAGCTTGGCTTCACAGTGGCGGAGAACATGCGGCGCTGACGCGGGACGCTGTCATCGGGCCGCGCATTGTACGGCCCGGTTGGCGCCCCACGCACGCTTTGATTCCCTCCGAGTCAACGCCGCAACCGCAGATAAAGGACTCGCCCAAAAGGGACAGAATCGCGATTCATGGCAGCCTGTCGAACGTACCAGGATCAGCCATGCTGCCTCTGTCCCGACCGCTCTTCGACGCGCATGCCGCGCAGCTGATGACGCTTTGCGTCGCTGTCGCGCTGGTCGCGGCCACGCTGGTCGTTGTTGCCGTCCTCGCCGCCTAGAGCGTCTTCGAACGAAGCCTGCGCCGGTTCGCGTGAAGAAACGCGCCGATGAAGATCGATGAAAAGGGTCTGCCGGCCTTCAGGCGGCGACCTTGTCCAGCGCAATCTGCAACCCGTCGAGATCGAACGGCTTGCCCAGAAAGCAGATCGGCCCGAAATCCTTCAGCCGGGCGGTGACGTCGGTCTGGTCTTCGCCGCTTGCGACCACCAGCGGCAGGCCGGCATGGGTCTGCCGGATCTCGCGCACGAGATCGTCGCCGCGCTTGTCCGGCAAGCCGAGATCAAGCAGGACCACCGCGTAATCGGCGCCGGGAGCGCGCAGCAATTCCAGCGCTTCGGCCGCCGTACCCGCCTCGTCGGCCTCGCGGCCGAGATCGAGCAGCATGTCGACCGCCAGCATGCGGATCAATACCTCGTCTTCCACAACGAGTACCCGGCCCGCGCTCATCTCTCTCGCCCCTTACGCGCACACAATCGGGC
>JAEWHY010000216.1 GCA_023387555.1 Pseudomonadota bacterium | reverse complement strand
CGGCAGCCCGATATCCTTGAGGATGCCGGCAGCGACATCGACGCCGCGCTGGCAATCCTGGCCGATGAAGGCCTGAACGCCCGAACGCGGCAGCAGCACGCCGACCTTCAGCGGCGCACCCTGGGCGCGGCCGATATTGAACGGCGCGGTGCCGGCGACAAGGCCGGCCGCACCAAGACCGGCCGCGAAGGTGCGGCGGGTGACGCGGGGGTGACGATGATTGGTGGACATTCGTTACTCCTCCCTGACTGGTCCCGTCGGGGACCCTGATTAGTCTCTTTTTCTTCTTCTTCCGGCCGACTTGCAATGGCCCGGCGATGTGGCATCCGCCCGCGCCGTGCCAGCCCTTCGGTTTGACATTGGTTTGTTGTATAGCACAATCAGTGTTGAGAACAACAATTCAGGTCCGGGCATCCACCGGACCCGGGAGGATCGATGACCGAAAGCCCGGCGGCCGTCCGCCTGCCGCGCGAACGCAAGCCCCGTCGCGCCATCGACCTCGATGTCCTGACGTCGCATCTGGGTTATGCGTTGCGACGGGCGCAGGTCTGGGTCTTCCAGGATTTCATCCGCACGCTCGCGGCGATCGACATCCGCCCGGCGCAATATTCGGTGCTGGTGGTGATCGGCGCCAATCCCGGGCTGTCGCAGGCCGAACTTGCCGACCGGCTCGGCATCGAGCGCGCCCGGCTTGTGCATATGCTCGATCATCTGCAGAGCCGCGGCCTGACCGAGCGCCTGCCCTCGCCGACCGACCGCCGCACCCATGCGCTGCAACTCACCACGGAGGGGCAGAAGCTGCTCAAGCGCGCCAAAGCGCTCGCGGCCCGTCATGAAGCGCGCCTGACCGAGAAGATCGGCGAGGATGCACGCGCGCATGTGCTGGAACTCCTGCGGGCTTTCACGACGGAGAAGTAGCAGGCCGTTATTCCGGGGCGCTTGCAAAGCAAGCGAGCCCGCAATCCAGAGCAGCGAGGCAGGTGAGATGGATTCCGGGTTCGCGGCTTCGCCGCGCCCCGGAATGACGACGACTACGCCGCGTTCTTGTCGGCGCTCAGCACGCCGCGGCGGATCTGGTCTTCCTCGATCGACTCGAACAGGGCGCGGAAATTGCCCTCGCCGAAGCCTTCGTCGCCCTTGCGCTGGATGAACTCGAAGAAGATCGGTCCGATGACGGTCCTGGAAAAGATCTGCAGCAGGATCCTGGTAGTTCCGCCGTCGACGACACCCTCGCCGTCGATCAGGATACCGTGCTTCTTCATCCGCTCGACCGGCTCGTCATGGCCGTTCACGCGCTCATGGGACTTTTCGTAGTAGGTGTCGGGCGGGCCGGGCATGAACTTCAGCCCGTTGTCGGCCAGCCGATCCGCGGCGTCGTAGATCGCATCGGTGCCCACCGCGATGTGCTGGATGCCTTCGCCCTTGTACCTGCGCAGATATTCCTCGATCTGGCTCCGGTCGTCGGTCGACTCGTTGAGGGGAATGCGGATCTTGCCGCAGGGCGAAGTGATGGCGCGCGACACCAGGCCGGTCATCTTGCCGGCAATGTCGAAGAAATGGATCTGCTTGAAGCCGAACAACTCGCGGTAGAAGGCCCACCACTTGTCCATGTTGCCGCGATGGACGTTGTGGGTGAGGTGGTCGAGATAGTAGAAGCCGACGCCTTCCGGCCTGGGGTCGCGCTGGCCGGTCCATTCGAACTCGGCGTCATAGGCTGAGCCCCGGGACCCGTAGCGGTCGATGAAATAGATCAGGGAGCCTCCGATGCCGACGATTGCCGGCACCTGCAGCGCCTTGTCGCTGCCTTCGTAAGGCTGTGCCCCCCTGGATACCGCATGCTCGAAGGCATGCCGCGCGTTGACGACACGCCAGGCCATCGAGGGGGCGCAGGGACCGTGCTCTCCAACGAAGCGCATGGCATGCGAGCCGGGCTGGGCGTTGAGGATGTAGTTGATGTCACCCTGCCGCCATACGGAGATGTTCCTGGTGCGGTGACGCGCGACCTCGCTGTAGCCCATGCGGGTAAACAGCACGGCAAGCTTTTCCGGCTCGGGATGCGCGAACTCGACGAACTCGAAGCCGTCCGTGCCGGCCGGATTGGCCGCGCTGATCGTGGCGGGCGGGGCATCGTGCGGGAAGGGGCCCATGATCGTCTCCTGCGGATTTTCGCGACCTGGCACGGATAATAGCCGGGGCGGCCCGCAAGGTGCTTGCATTCCGCATGGGCATGGACACATCCTGCGCACGGAACATGCATCAGGATCCGACAAATGGCTGCTTCCGTGCAGATCGACGAATTCGACCGCAAGATCATGGCGCTGCTGCAGGACGATGCGCGCCTCACCAACAACGAACTCGCGGAGCGCGTGCACCTGTCGCCGTCGCAGTGCTCGCGGCGGCGGCAGCGGCTGGAGGATGAAGGCTTCATCCGCGGCTATCGCGCGGTGCTCGACCGCGACCGGCTCGGCTTCTCGCTGGTCAACATCGTGTCGGTCACGCTGGCGACCCACAACCGCGACAATGCCCGCCGCTTCGCCGAGCTGTTGTCGCGCCTGCCGGAGGTGCTGGAGGCGCATGCGCTGACCGGGGAGATGGACTACATCCTCAAGGTCGTCACGCCCGACCTGAGGTCGCTCGCCGACTTCGTCAACGGCGTGCTCCTGCCGCACGAATCCGTGCAGCACGTCAAGACGGCGATCGTTCTCGAAACGCTGAAGGAAACCTCGGCGCTGCCGATCTGACGGTCAGGCCTTGGCCTGCTGCACCAGCATGTAGAGATTGGTGCAGCGGGCGCCCGAGCGGCAATAGGCGAAGACGGGTTCCTTCAGCGTGCCCAGCGCCTCGGCCATGTCCTCGACATTCTCGCCCGTGATCTGGCCGCTGATGACCGGGATGTAGCGGAACTCGAGCCCGGCTGCCTCGACGGCGGCCTTCACGGCGTCGGCCGCCGGCTGGCCCGGCTGCTCGTTGTCCGGGCGGTTGCAGATCACGCTCTTGAATCCGGCCGCCTTGATCGCGGGAACGTCTTCCGGCGTGATCTGGCCGGCAACCGCATATGCGTCGGTGATCGTACGGTACTCCATGGCAGTCTCCTCGGCCGGGCATGCGCGTCGGCGAATTTCCTGGGACAGGTTCTGCCACCAGCCGGGCCTTTCGGCAACCGGCCTGTGGAGGTCAGGCGTGGCCTGCGCGGCCGAGGAAGTCGGTGATCAGCCCCGCATAGACCTCGGGCTTCTCCACGCAGGGAATGTGCCCGGTGCCCTCGATGATGTGGAACTCGCTGCCACCGATGAGATCGGCCAGCGAGCGCACGAGGTCGGGCGGTGTCGAGCCGTCGTGGTCGCCGGCGATGCAGAGCACGGGCAAGTTCAGCGCCCGCGTCGTACCCGTCAGGTCCGCGTCGCGGATCGCCTCGGAGGTGGCGAGGTAGCCTTCGACGACCGCGCGACGCAGCATCGTCGAGGCACCGACGAAGACCGGATTGTCCGGCGTGCGGAAGCCCGGCGTGAACCAGCGCTCCAGTGTCGCGTCGGCCAGTGCCGCGATTCCGCCCTTCCGCACCGTTTCGATGCGGGCGTTCCACATCTCCTCGGTGCCGATCTTGTGCGCGGTATTGCTGAGCACCAGCGCCGCGGCCAGGTCCGGCCGCAGCGCCCCCAGCCCCTGTGCGATCATGCCGCCGACCGACAGGCCGACGATCGCAGCCCTGGCG
>JAEWHY010000203.1 GCA_023387555.1 Pseudomonadota bacterium | reverse complement strand
GGCTGGGTATGATCTGGGAACACCCGGTGCGGCGGCAATCGGAACATTTCGACGCGTATCGGGACGCGCTCATGCGCCTGCAGGCGATGGACCTCGTCTATGCGAGCTTTGAGAGCCGGGGTGAGATTGCGCAGATGGTCGCGGCGCGCGGCGATCACTGGCCGCGCGATCCCGATGGCGCGCCGCTCTATCCCGGACACCGCACTGCCATGACCGAGGACGAGCGCCGCGCCCGCATCGAGGCCGGCGAGCCCCATGCCTTGCGGCTAGATATGGCGAAGGCCGTCGCGCGGGCCGGCGCGCTGACCTGGCGGGAGGCCGGGCAGGGGCCGGGCGGCGAGACCGGCACGATCGTGGCGCGGCCGCAGGCCTGGGGCGATGTGATTCTCGCCCGCAAGGACATGCCGACCAGCTATCACCTGTCGGTCGTGGTCGACGACGCGCTGCAGGGCGTGACCGACATCGTGCGCGGACAGGACCTGTTCTGGTCGACCAGCGTCCACCGGTTGCTGCAAGTCCTGCTCGGGCTGCCGCAGCCGGCTTACCGGCATCACCGGCTGATCCTGGATGCCGGAGGCCGCAAGCTTTCGAAATCGACGCAGGCCACCGCGCTCCGCGCCTTGCGCGCGACCGGGGCAACGCCTGCAGATATCAGGCGGCTGATTGGTTTGCCGGAACCGTGAATGGTCGGCCTGGAACCGCCGTGCGATGCTCTGGATGACGAATCATGGGGCGAGGCAGACCAAAGCAAAAGTCCGAGGCCACCAAGCGCGTGCGCAAGCCCGCGCCTGAGCGCAAGCGCGTGCCGTTGTCGGAGCGCCGCGCCGTCGAGACTGCGCTGGCTTCGCTCGCCCACGATATCCGCACGCCGCTCACCGGCATCATTGCGCTGGCCGATCTGCTGATTGCCTCCGACCTGCCCGATCAGGAGCGCGGCTGGGCGCGGTCGATCCGCGGCACCGCCGACCATCTCGCGCAGCTGACCTCGGTGGTGCTCGATGGCGTCAAGGCCGAGCGTGCCGGTCTTTCGATCCGCAGCGATGCCTTTTCGCCGCGCAAGCTGGCTGAAGCGGTTGCCGCATCGCTCTCCGCACGCGCGGGCGCGAGCGGCCTCGCCGCCGAGGTTTCGATCGGAGGCGACCTGCCAGCACAGGTGGCCGGCGATCCGGTGCGGCTGCGTGCGGCGCTCGAAAATCTCATCGACAATGCGGTCAAGTTCACCGCGCGCGGCTGCGTGCGCTTCGTCGTCACGGCCGAGCGCGCGCCGCGCCGGCGAATGCGTCTGCACTTTGCGGTCAGCGACAGCGGCACAGGTCTGACCAAAGCCGAGCTTGCGAAGCTGTTCCGTCCCTTCGTGCAGGCCAGCAAGCAGGTCTCGCTGCGCTATGGCGGCAGCGGACTCGGTCTTGTCCTCGTCAAGCGGCTGGCGAAGGCGATGGGCGGCGATCTCGCCGTCGTCAGCAGGAAAGGCGAAGGCTCGACCTTCACGCTGACGGTGACGGTGAAGGAGGCGCCGGAGCGCACCGGTCCCAAGCAGAAGGAGGGCGGGATCGCCGCAGATGCCGTGCCTGAGGCCTCGCTTCGGATCCTCTGCGTGGAGGACAATCCGTTCGGCCGTATGGTACTGAATGCGATCCTCACCGAGCTTGGCCATCGCGTCGATTTCGCAGGCTCGGGGGAGGCTGCTGTAAACGCAATGCACCAAGGCTACGACGTCGTTTTCATGGATGTGATGCTGCCCGATATGGACGGGCTGGAGGCGACACGCCGCATCCGCGCGCTGCCCGGTGAGGTCGCGCGCACACCGATCATCGGAATTTCGGGGCGCTCGTCCAAGGACGATGCGCGGAAGGCGCGCGACGCCGGGATGACGGATTATCTGACCAAGCCGGTCAGTCCCGCGGCGCTGGTCGAGGCGCTGCGGCGGCTGCGCTAGCCTCCGCCGCCACCTGGCAGAGCGATCACGCGGGAGTCCGGTTTGCCTTCTCGACGATCCGCACCACGTCCGCCATGATCTGGTTGATCTGGAAATCCTTCGGTGTGTAGACCGCGGCAACGCCGCCCTGCCTGAGCGCCTGGGCGTCTTCGGGCGGCACAATGCCGCCGACCACCACCGGCACGTCAGCGAGACCTTCCGCACGCATCCGCTCGACCACGTCACGCACCAGCGGCACGTGGCTGCCCGACAGGATCGACAAGCCGATCACGTCGACGCCTTCGTCCTTCGCAGTCCGGACGATCTCGGCCGGCGTGAAGCGGATGCCGGCATAGATCACGTCCATGCCGACGTCGCGCGCGCGCACCGCGATCTGCTCGGCGCCGTTGGAATGGCCGTCGAGGCCGGGCTTGCCCACCAGGAATTTCATGCGGCGGCCGATCTTCTGCGAGACGCGTTCGACCTCGGCGCGCACCGGCTCCAGCAATTCGCCGCCGACCTGGCGCGCGGCTTTGGGCACGCCGGTCGGCGCCCGATATTCGCCGAACACGTCGCGGAACACCGCGCCCCATTCGCCGGTGGTGACGCCAGCCTTGGCGCAGGCGATCGAGGCCGGCATCACGTTGATGCCTTCCTTCGCGGCACGGCGCAGTTCGGCGAGCGCCGTGTCGACCGCCCTTGCGTCGCGCGCGCTGCGCCACGCGTTGAGCCGGGAGATCTGCTCCTGCTCGACCTCGTGCGGCACCGTGAGGACGGCTTCGACGCCGCCGGTCAGCGGCGACGCCTCGCTCTCGGTGAATTTGTTGACGCCGACCACGATACTCTCGCCGCTCTCGATCGACTCCAGCCGCTTGGTGTTGCTCTCGACGAGCTGCTGCTTCATGTAGCCCATCTCGACCGCGGCGACCGCGCCGCCGAGCCGTTCGATGGTGGCAAGTTCTTCCTTGGCGGCGCGGATCAGCGCATCGACCTTGTTCTGGATGGCGGTCGAGCCGTCGAAGATGTCGCCGTATTCGAGCAGGTCCGATTCATAGGCGAGGATCTGCTGGGCGCGCAGCGACCATTGCTGGTCGAACGGACGCGGCAGGCCGAGCGCCTCGTTCCAGGCCGGAAGCTGCACGGCGCGGGCGCGCGCCTTTTTCGACAGCGTCACCGCCAGCATTTCAAGGAAGATGCGGTAGACGTTGTTCTCCGGTTGCTGCTCGGTCAGCCCCAGCGAATTGACCTGAACGCCATAGCGGAACAGCCGCTGCTTCGGATCGGTGACGCCGTAACGCTGCGCCGCGATCTCGTCCCACATGTCGACGAAGGCGCGCATCTTGCAGATTTCGGTGATGAAGCGCATGCCGGCATTGACGAAGAACGAGATGCGGC
This sequence comes from Pseudomonadota bacterium, assembly GCA_023387555.1. GTDB lineage: Bacteria > Pseudomonadota > Alphaproteobacteria > Rhizobiales > Xanthobacteraceae > Pseudorhodoplanes. The sequence continues at coordinate 14,297 of JAEWHY010000203.1, read as the reverse complement.
CGACGACCTCGCCCATCTGGCCGTCGGCGACTTCGCCGGACGCCTTCACCATGTCGAGAATTGCGATCGCGGTGGCGAGCGCATAGGCCAGTTCCTGAACGGGCGTCGCGCCTGCCTCCTGCAGGTGATACGAGCACACATTCATCGGATTCCATTTCGGCATCTCCTTCGTCGTGAACAGGATCGTGTCCTTGATCAGACGCATGGAGGGGCCGGGCGGGAACACATAAGTGCCGCGCGACAGATATTCCTTGATGATGTCGTTCTGGGTGGTGCCGGTGAGCTTGTCGCGTGGCGCGCCGGTCTCGTCGGCGACCGCGATATAAAGCGACAGCAGCCATGCCGCCGGCGCGTTGATCGTCATCGAGGTATTCATCTCGGCGAGCGGGATGCCGCTGAGCAGCGTCCGCATGTCGCCGAGATGGGAGATCGGTACGCCTACCTTTCCGACTTCACCCGCGGCCAGCGGGTGGTCGGAATCGTATCCGGTCTGGGTCGGGAGATCGAAGGCGATGGACAGGCCGGTCTGGCCTTTGCCGAGGTTCTGCCGGTAGAGCGCGTTCGACTTTTCAGCGGTCGAATGCCCGGCATAGGTCCGGAAAATCCAGGGTCTGTCCCGTTTCGGTTTGTCGTCCTTGCCGTCGCTCATTCAATCTCCGCGCCGCGTTGTCCTAGCGCCTGAAGAAGCCGATGATCACAAGGAGGATCACGGCGCCGATCACGGCATTGATGATCGAGGCGATGATGCCGCCACCGATCACGATGCCCAATCGCGGCAGCAGCCATCCGGCGATGAACGCGCCGACGATGCCGACGATGATGTTGCCGATGATGCCGAAGCCGTAGCCCTTCACGATCAGGCCTGCGAGCCAGCCCGCGACGCCGCCGACGATCAGCCAAACGATTAGGCTCTCGATACCCATATCCGTCTCCCCGACTTGCGCGGGGACCGCTGCTGAGCCTCGCCCCCGCGGCTTGATTGCAGCGGGAACATCGTAGTCCGGGCCTGTGGCGAAGTCAGTGGTACTCTCAGGCTCAAACGACAAATGCACATATATTGCAATGCAGCATAGCCGGTCGTGTGTTGTGTGCAACTGCCGAATTGCGTGGTGCGTGCGTCGCGGTCAGCCGATCGCGACAGCCTTACCGTCGTCGACCAGAATTTCCGCGGGACGCGGATGACTGAGGAAGCCGACGGGACTTGCCGACAGTCCGTATGCGCCGGACTGCATGACGGCGACGAGATCGCCGGCCTTGAGCGGCGGCAGATGGGCGGCGCGGGCAAGCGTGTCGAGCGGGGTGCACAGCGGACCGCAGACGGCGCAGCGTTCGGAGGCGGGCGCATCCATCCGTGCCGGTGCAATCACCGGATAGTCCCGCTTCACGACCTGCCCGAGATTGCCGGACGCGGCGAGGTGATGATGCATGCCGCCGTCGGTCACCACAAACCGGGTGCCGCGCGAAAGCTTGCTTGCAACAACGCGTGCAACATACAGGCCGCCCGGCCCGGTCAGATAGCGGCCCGGCTCCACGACGACGCGGGCATCGCGGACCAGCGGATCGCGGCGCTTCGTCTCGATCAGCGCGCCGATGCCCTGACGCACGGCGGCGAGGTCGAGCGCGCTATCGCCCGGATAATACGGAATGCCGAGCCCGCCACCGAGGTCGATGCTGCGCAACGGGCGCCCCGATGCGCGCGCAACGCGCGCGGCGACATCGAGACCGTGCCGCCATTGCGCGAGGAGAGTATCCGCATCGAGAATCTGCGTGCCGGCAAACATATGCACGCCGCACAGGTCGAGTTGCGACGTGCATGCGATGGCGCCCAGAACCTCGGCAACCTGTTCCTCGTCGAAACCGAAGGGCGACGGCTTGCCCCCCATCCGCATCGCGCCGCCCTGAGCGGCGGCGACCGGATTGATCCGGATGCAGACGGCAACGCGCTGGCCGGCCTCCCCCGCGATCGCGTCGGTGCGCGCGATTTCCTCGAAGCTTTCGAGATGGATTTCGCCGATGCCGTCGCGGATGACCCGCTCGAGTTCGGCATCGCGCTTGGCCGGTCCGGCGAACAGGATGTCCTGCGGCGCGGCGCCGGCTTGCCGCGCGCGCTCATATTCGCCGAGCGATGCGATCTCGATTCCGGCGCCCAACTCGACGAAAAGGCGTGCGACCGCCGGATTGGGATTGGCCTTGATGGAAAAGACGACATCGGCAAAGCCGTCCACCGCGATCTTCAATGCGGTGTAGGAGCGCCGCATCACGGCGGCGTCGTAGACAAACAGCGGCGTGCCGAAGCGATCGGCCAGGGTCTCTATCGAAAGACCGCCTACGGTCAGGTGCCGGCCATGGACCGCATAATGCTCGGCAACGAGCGTGCGGGCGAGTTGATCCGCCGCAGCTTTGTCAGGCGCAAGCATGACTGGTCCGTTGCGCGACGAGAGCCTTGTAGTCGACCTTGCCGTTCGGCGTCACCGGCAGTTCCGCGACCAGTTCGATCTCCCGCGGCAGCATGAAAGAGGCGAGCTTTTCCGATGCCGCCGTGAGGGCTTCCCGCACATCGTTGGTTTCATCGCGCCCGACCGCCACCGCATGCACGCGCTGGCCGATCACCGCATCGGGGAGCCCGATGACCGCGATCTGGCGGAATCGGCCGGTTGCCATCAGCACCTCTTCGACCTCGGTCGGGCTGATCCGATAGCCGGACGACTTGATCATCGCGTCGTCGCGGCCGACGAAATAGAAGAAGCCGTTCTCATCCTGCGTCACCAGATCGCCGGACCAGCAGACGATATCGGCTCCGCAATCCGGCGGCGTGAGCGGGTTCGGGCGCAGCACCCGCGCGGTATCCTCGGGCCGCTTCCAGTAACCGAGCGACACGGTGGGACCGCGATGCACCAGGATGCCGGGTTCGCCCGGTTGCGCTCGGCGGCCGTCCGCGGTGACGGCAAAGACCTCGCATTCGGGGATCGCCTTGCCGATGGAGGTCGGCCTGCGGTCGACCTCTTCGGGCGGCAGATAGGTCGAGCGAAAGGCTTCGGTCAGTCCGTACATGAGAAAGATGCGTGTGCCGGGCAGCAATTCGCGCAGCCGTGCGGTGGTCGCGGATGGCACCGCACCGCCGGAATTGGTGATGTAGCGCAGCGACGGCAGCGGCGTTTTTGGAAGAAGAGGCGCCGCGCGCGTCAGGATCGACCAGATCGTCGGCACGCCGGCGAGGCCGGTGCATTCATGGTCGCGGATCGCGCGCACGATCTCGTCGCCGAAGCGGAAGTTCAGCAGCACCAGCGAGGCCCGCTGTTCGACGGCGGTGAGGAGCTGGTTCAGCCCGTAATCGAAGCTGAAGGGCAGGACCGACAGGATGCGATCCTTGCCGGTGATGCCGAGATAGCTGCGCACGATGCGCGTGCCGGCGATCAGATTGCGATGGCTGAGCATCACGCCCTTGGGGCGCCCGGTCGAGCCGGACGTATAGAGGATGGCGGCGAGGTCCTCGCCGATGGCAACCGTTTGCGCCAGCTCGTGGTTCGATGCCGCTTCCGTCGCAGCGACATCGATGATGGCGAGGTCCGCAAGGTCCGCCAGCGCCCCGCCATGGCTCGCGCGCAGCGCCGCGTCGGTGAGCAGGACCCGCGCTCCGCAATCCTCGACGATGTGCCGCGCCTGTGCGGGGCGTAGCATCGGATTGACCGGCACGACGACGCCGCCGGCGCGGCTGACCGCGAAGATCGCCGCGCATTCCTCGATCGACTTGGGGAGCAGGATCGCGACCCGGTCGCCACGCTGCAATCCGGCGGCCTGCAACGCGAAGGCGGTGCGTCGCACCGACTGGCGCAGGTCCGCATAGGTGATGCAGCGTGCACCGTCGATCAGCGCGACGCAGGCCTCATCGCCCGCATCTCCCAGAAGATCGTGCAGGAGCAGCGGCGCCTCGGTCACGCTCGGCGACGCTCCACGAAGTCCATCAGGCTTGCGAAGGTTTCGAAATTGTCGGGCTCGAAGTCCTCATCGGTGATCTGGATGCCGATCCGCTCGCCGAGAAAGGCCGCGAGGTCGAGAATGCCGAGCGAATCGATGGCGCCGCCGGTCAGCAGCGGCGTCGAATCTTCGAGGGGCCTCGCGCTGAACGCCGGAAAGCGATCGCGCAGAAAGTTCGCGACAGTGGCTCGGACGTCGAGTTTTTCGGGTGCCAGCATGTTCGCTCCTGTCGTTGAAATGCTCAAATCTGCAAAAAGACGAATTCGGAGAAGGCCAGATCGCAGGCGCGCGGCGCCTGAGCGCCCTTGTAGAAGGCGGGCGCGGTCCGCTGGGTGAAGATGCTGCCGGCGACGCGTTCGCGGCGATCGGCATTGACTGCAAGCAGGAGAAATTTCTCGCGCAGCAGGAATCGGGAAATCGCGGGCATATGCGCGAAGACGGTGGCGCGGTCGTCGGCATAGATGAGCCGCGCCGCGCGGATGCCGCGGTAATGCTTGCGCGAGAAGATCAGCGGACGCAACGCGTCGCCATCCCACAATCCGCCGACGACGCAATCGAGCGCCGCATGCTGCTCCAGCATCTGCCGCATTGGCGCAGGGAAAGCGTCCGCCGGCAGATCGCGCAACGGCACGACATGCGAGCCCCGCGCAAAGCCGATCGCGAATTGCGGAAGCAGGAAGACCAGTGTGCCTTCCGTCCAGCCGCGGAAGCCGAAGCGTTCGATCATGGCGCGGACCGGCGGCGTCGCCGTCAGATCGGTGTAGAGCGTGGTCTCCGATGACGTGACGGCGCGCAGCATGTGCGGTGCGCGCCAGCGAGAATCCTCATCGATGTACCAGCTCGACAGATTCACGATCGGCTGGGTCGAGGTTGGGTCCGCCGGGCGGTTGCTCGGGATGGCAAGGATGACGCCGACATCCCGGCCCTTCTGCTCGAGGAGATAGGCCGCGCGTTGCGCCGGGTCGGATGCGCCGAAACCGCGAAGACGCTTGATCGCCGCAGTCCAGTCGCCGCGACGCATGCTTGGAAACCCGCGCGACAGGATCGGCAGGGTCGTTTCCAAGGCCTCGAAGCTGATCTCGCGCAGCATGCAGGTTTGCCCGGGGACGACAGTCGAACGTCCCTTTTCGCCCACAAATCTTGAGAAAAGGCCTAAAGACCGGGGCTAACGCGACAGTCTGCCGCAAGTGGCATTCCGCTGGCTCCCAACCGCTCCGCGCAGCGCGGCCGGATTGGCTGCCTCGATCTCTGTTGCGGCGCAACATGGAGTGCGTCACAATCCACGAACGCATGGACCGGGAGCCCAATCGCCATGACCGCCGCGCCAAAGCTTCAAATGGTTAAGGATCTCTATGCCGTCGGGGAAATCCCGCCGCTCGGTCATGTGCCGGAGAAAATGAACGCCTGGGCCATCCGGCAGGAGCGGCACGGGCCTCCCGAGCAGTCGATGCAGATCGAGGTGGTCCCGACCTGGCCGATCGGCGAGGACGAAGTGCTGGTGCTCGTGATGGCGGCGGGCGTGAACTACAACGGCGTCTGGGCCGGCCTCGGCCAGCCGATCTCACCATTCAATGTGCACAAGCATCCCTATCACATCGCGGGCTCGGACGCGTCCGGCGTGATCTGGGCGGTGGGCTCCAAGGTGAAGCGCTGGAAGGTCGGCGATGAGGTCATCGTCCATTGCAATCAGGACGATGGCGACGATGAGGAATGCAACGGTGGCGATCCCCTGCTGTCGCCGTCGCAGCGCATCTGGGGTTACGAGACGCCAGACGGGTCCTTCGCGCAATTCTGCCGCGTGCAGTCGCGCCAGCTGATGCCCAAGCCCTCGCATCTGACGTGGGAAGAATCGGCCTGCTACACGCTCACGCTCGCGACCGCCTATCGCATGCTGTTCGGGCATTCGCCGCATACCCTCAAGCCGGGCGACAACGTGCTGGTTTGGGGTGGCTCCGGCGGCCTCGGCGTGTTCGGCGTGCAGCTCTGCGCGGCATCCGGCGCCAATGCGATCGGGGTGATCTCGGACGAAACCAAGCGCGACTATGTGCTCGGGCTTGGCGCCAAGGGCGTGATCAACCGCAAGGACTTCAAGTGCTGGGGCCAGATGCCCACGGTCAATACGCCGGAATACAACGAGTGGGTGAAAGAGGCCCGCAAGTTCGGCAAGGCGATCTGGGACATCACCGGCAAGCGCGACGTCGACATCGTGTTCGAGCATCCGGGCCAGGCGACCTTCCCGGTGTCCTGCCTCGTGGTCAAGCGCGGCGGCATGGTGGTGTTCTGCGCCGGCACGTCGGGTTTCAACATCACGTTCGACGCGCGCTATGTCTGGATGCGCCAGAAGAGAATCCAGGGCTCGCATTTTGCGCATCTGAAGCAGGCGAGCGCCGCCAACCAGTTCGTGCTCGACCGGCGGATCGATCCCTGCATGGGCGAGGTGTTCCCCTGGGACAAGATCCCGGCCGCGCATCAGCTGATGTGGAAGAACCTGCACAAGCCCGGCAACATGGCGGTGCTGGTCTCGGCGCCGCGCACGGGTCTGCGCAATCTCGACGATACCATCGAGGCGTCAGGCCGGTGAGGCGCCGGGTCCCGGCAAGGCCGCCAGTGCGGCCTTCTCCGCCCGCAACTTCGAGAGGATCGCGTTCAGGTTGCCGCCGTAGATGAAGATCGAGGCGGTGATGTAGAGGAACACCAGCGCAATCATCGGTGAGGCAAGGCCGGCGTAATAGACCGAATAGGTAAAGGCGAAGTCGGCAAGATAGCGGCCGAAGATCATGCCGCACAGCAGCCAGAGCATCAGCGTTGCAAGGATGCCGGGCATGATTTCGCGCCACGACCGGCGCCCCGCCGGCAGCCACTTGTGCACCACGATCAGCGGCACGATCATGAGCACGGTTGCAGTGGCGAGCCGGACAAAGGTCACGACGTCGCGGAACGGCTCGAGCGCGGGAAACCGCCGCACCAGCGCGGTCCAGATCAGCGGCGCCAGCAGAACCAGAAAGGACAGGGCCAGAAGCCCGACGGCGGCCAGGATCACATAGCCGATCGATTCAAGCCGCAGCAGCCAGATCGAACGGGTCTCGGCGACGGTATAGGCGCGATTGAGGCCGATGCGCAGGCTCTCGATACCGCTCGATGCGAAGTAAAGCGCGAGCAGGGCGCCAACCGTGAGCACCTGGCCGTGGGCGCCGACCAGCACGTTGTGGATTTCGCGCGAGATCGGCCCCGCCACCTCCTCCGGCCAGGCTTCGAGCAGCAGACTGGCGGCCTCGTCGGCGAGATATTGCGAGCCGAATACGCCGGCCAGCGCGGTCAGCACCAGGAAGAACGGAAACATCGCCATCAATGTCGACAGCGCAATGTGGCTTGCGATGGCCCAGCCGTCGTCGGCATTGAACCGCCAGAAGGCGTCCAGCGCGACGCGGTATGATTTCCTGATGAACTTCAAAAGCCGGGTCCCCGGGTGCAGCTAACGCCTAGCGACATAGGCAAAGGCCGCGACCGGCTCAAGGGCGGAGCCATTCCCCTGTCGCATTCGGTCTCGCAGGGCGAACGGCGCTAAGCCGCTTGCACTTTCATCAGAAACTGACGGATCTGCGAATCAAGACCCTCGGCCTCGAGCGCCAGCGCATCCGCCAGCGCCTTCACATCGGCGGCGGTGGTGCGTGCTTCGGTTGCAGCCGTGGACACCCGGCTCATGGCCTCGGCCCCGGTTCGCGCTTCGCCGGACGCGTTGCTGACGCCTTCGGCGATAATCGAGACCGCGGAATTCTGCTGCTCCACCGTGGTCGAGACATTCGCGGCGATCGCCGACATGTCCTCGATGATGCTGTTGACCTGTGCGATGGCTGTGGTGGCGTCCGCCGCCGCCATCTGGATGGCGCCGATCTGGCCGGAAATCTCCTCGGTCGCGCGCGCGGTCTGGCCGGCCAGCGATTTGACCTCGGACGCGACCACGGCAAAGCCGCGCCCGGCATCGCCGGCGCGGGCCGCTTCGATGGTGGCATTCAGGGCGAGCAGATTGGTCTGCGCGGCGATCGACTGGATCAGGTTGATGACCTCGCCGATGCGGGTCGCGGCGTGACCCAGCTCTTCCATCGTGACGCTGGTGCGGCGCGCTTCGGAGACGGCATGTTTTGCGACGTCGGTCGACTTCTGCGCCTGGCCCGCAATGTCGCCGATCGAGGCGGCGAGTTCTTCCACCGATCCCGCGGCCGCGGTGACGTTGCCGGATGCCGCCAGCACGCGCTGTTCGGCGGCGCGCGCCTCCGCGGACATGTCGTCGGCCGATGCATCGAGACGGTTCGATGTCGTTTCCAGCCGCTGAACCGCACCGCGCACGCGGCCGAGGAGCGCGTCCACCGAGCGCTCGAAATTCGCAATGATCGTGCCGATGGCCTGATTGCGTGATTCGCGGGTCCTGGCGGTTTCGTTCTGCGCGGCGGCGAGCCGTTCGCGCTCGAGCATCGTGTCGCGGAACACGATCACGGTCTGCGCCATGTTGCCGATTTCGTCTCGCGCACTGGTGGCTGGAATGACGATCGCGGTGTCGCCCTTGGCGAGGCGGGACATCACATCGGCAAGTCCGTTCAGGGGGGCCGTGATGCTCCATCCGATCAGCAGGCTGAGGGCGAGGCCAAGGGCGACGGCCGTCAGGCCGACCGACAGGATGATCGAACGGGTGCGGCTCTGCGATGCGGATAATTCCGCCGCGGCGCGGGCTGCGCCATCGCTTGCCCGCTGGATGACGTCGTCGGCTGCGGGCGCGAGCTGCTGGGTATCGAGGTCGATCACCTTAAGGTTAGGGCGGACCTTGTCGGCAATGGCCGACCAGGCCGAGAATGTGTCGGCAAAAGCCTTGGCGCGGCTCTCGATGTGGGCGCGCTGCTCGGCGGTGGCTTGCACGGTCGCCATGGTCTTACGGAACTGATCGTACTGGACGAAGAACAATGTGTACGACGTGTTGTTGGATTGCAGCCGTTGCTCGGCTTCAAAACGGCGCATCAGGAGCAGCGAGACCATCAGCCTTCGGGCTTCGGAGTCGCTGAGCCATTCCATGCCCTGATGGATCACGTGCTCGATCGCCGTACCGGTCTCGTTGAGGTCGCGCCGCAAGCCACTGGATTCGGACAGCCCAAGGCGGCGCTGATCGACAACGACTTCTGCGAAGCGCCGGCCGATCTCCTTGAGCCGCTCGGGAATCCAGGCGACGCGAAGCCGGCCGGACTCATCGAGCGTGCTTTCGATGAAGGTGAATTTGTCCAGCGCCACTGCGTTTGCGGCTTCGAAGGTCGCGATCACCTCGTCGCTCGGATCGGTCGCGAAGTCGCGCGCCGCGATCCGCATCCGGCTGATGGCCTCCTTGAAGCTCTGGCTTGCGTCCGATGTTGCGCCGGCACGCTGGTAGCGTTCGAAGGCATCGGCAACCTCGCGCTCACCGGACATGAAGGAGATGCCGTTGGCGATAAAGCCGACGACCGGGATCAGGGCGATCAGGAGGATGCGGGTACGAACCGACATGGCGCGCACCAGGCGGGCTGGATCCAGCGCGCGGAAGCGTTGCGGGCGACGGTCGCTGGCGGGGAGCACGGCTGACGTCATGGGCGGCCTGCGGATTGGGCCAGGAGCGGATTGGGCCCAGCGCAGGAAAACCCGAAATGGTTAATTATCCAGTAACCACGCCTGATGCAGCGCGTTGTTGATTTTGTGCGCTGCACCATTACTGTGGGCAAAACGATTATTCCTGACGGGAGCTAGCCGATGCCTGCCGCGTCGCAACGGTCCGATGTCTCCGACGCCCTGATGCCCCGTCTCCACGAGGCGGTCGGAGTGGCGAATGCGCTGCTGCAGGACGCTTCGATTGCGGTCCGCAAGCGCGTCGCGATCGATGGCGGCGATACCATGGGGCGGGTATTCGACCGCGAGCAGCGCGCCACCCATGGCCTTGCCTGGCTCGCGACCTATGTCGAGGCGCTGCGCCAGCTCGCCGGCTATGCCGAACGAATGCAGGCAGAAGGCAAGTACGGCGAGGTCGAAGATCTTCTCGTCCGTATCGGCTTTGGCGAATATCTGGCGCAGATCCTCGGCGGTATCCCGATGAGTCAGGGCGAGACCGTGCGGCTTTCCGATCTTGGGCTGTCGCGCGCCGAGGTCGCCGCCCGCATCACGCCAGCGGTCGAGCATCTGATGGACACCGGCAACACGCCGGCGCGGCGTGCGCGGCTCGTCGAGATTATCAATCATCACACCGAACCGACCTACGGCAACGCCGGTCTCGACGAGACGCTGGAAGCGATCCGCGAAGAGATGCGGAAATTTTCGGCGAGCGAAGTCGTGCCGCATGCGCAGGGCTGGCATCTGAAGAACGAGTATATTCCGCTCGACGTGATCGGACAGATGTCGGAGCTTGGCGTGTTCGGGCTGACGCTGCCGGAAGAGTTCGGCGGCATGGGGCTTGGCAAGGAATCCATGTGCGTCGTCTCCGAGGAATTGTCGCGCGGCTATATCGGCGTCGGCTCGCTCGGCACGCGCTCGGAAATCGCCGCGGAGCTCATTCTCGGCAGCGGCACCGAGGACCAGAAGCGCAAATGGCTGCCGCTGATTGCATCGGGGGAAATCCTGCCGACGGCGGTGTTCACCGAGCCGAACACCGGCTCCGATCTTGCCTCGCTGAAGACGCGCGCAGTGCGCGAGGGCAATGTCTACAAGATCTACGGTAACAAGACCTGGATCACGCATCCGGTGCGGGCCGACCTGATGACGCTGCTGGTGCGCACCGATCCGAAGCAGACCGGCTATCGCGGCCTGTCGATGCTGCTGGCTGAAAAGCCGCGCGGCGACGATCGCAATCCGTTCCCGGCGCCCGGCATGTCCGGCACCGAGATCGAAGTGCTCGGCTATCGCGGGATGAAGGAATACGAAATCGCTTTCGACGGTTTCGAGGTGAGCACCGACAACCTGCTTGGCGGCATTGAGGGCGCGGGCTTCAAGCAGTTGATGCAGACGTTCGAGGCCGCGCGCATCCAGACCGCGGCGCGCGCCATTGGCGTTGCCCAAGCGGCCATGGACCAGGGCCTGGCCTATGCGCAGCAGCGCTCCCAATTCGCCCGCCCGATCGTCGAATTCCCGCGCGTTGCCGACAAGCTGGCGATGATGGCGGTGGAAATCCTGATCGCGCGCCAGCTCACCTATTACGCCGCGCGCCAGAAGGATTCCGGGCGGCGGTGCGACCTCGAGGCCGGCATGGCCAAACTGCTCGCCGCCCGCGTGGCCTGGGCCGCCGCGGACAATGCGGTCCAGATCCATGGCGGCAACGGCTTCGCCCTGGAATTCCCGGCGTCGCGCATCCTGTGCGACGCGCGCATCCTCAACATTTTCGAAGGGGCAGCCGAAATCCAGGCGCAGGTGATCGCAAAGCGGCTGCTCGACGGCAGCAACTAGCCCGCTGGCGGTCGGCACCGACGCTATGACAGCCGGCCGCAGGTCCATACGGTGCGACCAAACGCCGGCAACCGGAACCGGTCCGGTGCGTTGTACCTGCCGCAAGGCGGCGCCGAAATGCGCTATGGTGGCGTGGCCGTCCGTAAGGAGAGCATCGGATGTCTTCCAAACCTGTCAGGATCGCTGAGCACGAATGGGTCATTGTCTGCGACGGCAGCAAGGCGCTGTTTCTGCAGAATGCCGGGGATGCGAAATTTCCGAACCTGCAGACCCGTGAGGTGATGGAGCAGGCCGTGCCGCCCACCAGCGAACTCGGCACCGACAAGCCAGGACGGTCGCATTCGTCCGTTGGACCGGGCCGTTCCTCCGTGCAGCAGACCGATTTCCATACCCAGCAGGAAGAGGAATTTCTGCGCTCGATCATGTCCAAGCTCGATGCCGCGGCGCAGGCCGGCGACATGAAGTCGATCATCATCGTGGCGCCGCCCCGTGCGATCGGCGTGTTGCGGCAGCACTATACGCATGCGCTCAAGACCGTCGTCCGGGAGGAAATCCAGAAAGACTATGTGCGGATGCCGGTCTACGAGATCGAGAAACATCTCGCGGCGGCCTGACGGCCGTGCACCGGCCGGTGGTTTAACCGCCGGCCCGGTGCTAGGATACTTTTGCTTCTCCTCGAATCGCAGAAACACTCCAGGTCTTTGCATTGACGCGTTCTTCACGCGAACCGGTGTCCACGTCGCTGAAAACGCTCTAGAAGGACCCGATGTCAAATTTGTTCTATCACCTCATACCGTTCGCCATCGCGGCGGTCGCGGTCGTTCTGTTGTTCGGCCTCTACAACATGCTTCGCGGCGGTTCTCCGCATTTGTCGCAGAAACTGATGCGGCTTCGCGTGGTGTTGCAGGCGATCGCGATTGTCATCATCATACTGGCGCTCTGGATGATGGGCCGCTGATATGGTCGTCCTCAATCGCATCTATACCCGCACCGGCGACGACGGCACCACGGCTCTCGGCTCGGGCGAGCGACGCAAGAAATACGACTTGCGGGTCGCCGCCTACGGTACTCTGGACGAAGTCAATGCCGCGATCGGGATCGTGCGGCTCCATACCGCAGGCGACGCTCAACTCGATGGCATGCTGGCGCGTATCCAGAACGACGTTTTCGATGTCGAGGCCGACCTCTGCATCCTCGACGATCGCAAGGGCAAGGGTCCGGGCGGCGCCAAGCTGAATGTCACCGAACGGCAGGTGCGGTGGATCGAGCAGCAGATCGACGCCCTCAACGAGAGCCTGCCGCCGCTGCGCTCCTTCATCCTGCCGGGAGGCACTCCGGCTGCCGCCTATCTGCACCTTGCCCGGACCATGTGCCGGCGGGCGGAGCGGCTGATGGTCGAATTGCGCGACCAGCCCGGAGAGGCGGTCACGCCGGAGGCAATTCAGTATGTGAACCGGCTCTCGGATTTCCTCTTTGTCGCAGGTCGCCATGCCAACGCGCGCGGCGAAAAGGATGTGTTGTGGCAGCCCGGGCAGCATCGCTGAGACGGTTTCCCATGCTTTCACGCGGCTTTGCCGGTGAACGGCGGGGCGGGCTATGCGGGCGGCACATCCGCTGGCCGGTCATACATGCCGTTGACACCTGCCATGCCGTTGACACTTGCGTGTTACCACTCTTAGGTAGCCGCCCGATTTCGCATCTGCGAAGGCTTCGATCATGAAAATTCTGGTGCCCGTAAAACGGGTCATTGACTACAACGTCAAGGTGCGCGTGAAGGCAGACGGTTCCGGCGTCGAACTCGCCAACGTGAAGATGTCGATGAATCCTTTCGACGAAATCGCGGTGGAAGAGGCGATCCGCCAGAAGGAGGCGGGCAAGGCGACTGAAATCGTCGTCGTTTCGATCGGCCCGGCCCAGGCGTCCGAAACCATCCGCACCGCGCTCGCCATGGGCGCCGATCGGGGAATCCTCGTGAAGGTGGACGCCATGCCGGAACCGCTGGCGGTCGCCAAGATCCTGAAGGGAATCGCGGAAGCCGAGCAGCCCGGCCTCGTGATCATGGGCAAGCAGGCGATCGACGACGACTGCAACCAGACCGGACAGATGCTGGCCGCCCTGCTTGGCTGGCCGCAGGGTACCTTCGCCTCCAAGCTCGAGATCGACGGCGGCGACGTTAAGGTGACCCGCGAAGTCGATGGCGGCCTGCAGACCCTGAAGCTGAAGGGGCCGGCGATCGTCACGACCGACCTGCGGCTGAACGAGCCGCGCTACGCGAGCCTGCCCAACATCATGAAGGCGAAGAAGAAGCCGATCGACGAGAAGGCGCCGGCCGATTACGGCGTCGACGTCAAGCCGCGGCTGGAAATCCTGAAGACGGTCGAGCCGGGCGGACGTACCGCCGGCAAGAAAGTGGGTTCGGTCGCCGAACTCGTCGAGAAACTCAAGAACGAAGCGGGCGTGATCTGATGACGACGTTGCTTCTCGCCAAACACGACAACGCTTCGCTGAAGGACGCGACCGGCAAGGCCCTGACGGCCGCCAAGGCGCTGGGCGGCGACGTCCATGTACTGGTCGCGGGCAAGGACTGCCGCGCGGTCGCCGAGGAAGCGGCAAAGCTCGATGGCGTTGCCAAGGTGCTGCTCGCCGAGAGCGACAGCCTCGAGCACCGGCTCGCCGAACCGACCGCGGCGCTGATCGTGTCGCTGGCCGGCGCCTATGATGCGCTGGTCGCGCCTGCGACCACGACCGGCAAGAATGTGATGCCGCGCGTTGCGGCGCTGCTCGACGTGATGCAGATCTCGGACGTCACCAAGGTCATTGCGCCCGATACCTTCGAGCGGCCGATCTATGCCGGCAATGCCATCCAGACCGTGAAATCG
>JAEWHY010000164.1 GCA_023387555.1 Pseudomonadota bacterium | reverse complement strand
TGGGTCACCAGCGGAGGATAACAAGTTGGCCGCCCGTGCCTGGGCGTCTGTCCTCCGGGGTTGTCGCAGAGCAAGCCTCAAACACCGCGCGCGGAACGCCGGAATCTTTCGGCGGTCCGTGGTGACTCCAATCTCATGCGCATTACTCACTCGCGCATGAGGCCATGGGCTTGGCTGAAAGCCCGGCGTTCCGCGCGCCCTTGGATTTTCCAAGGGAGAGGAATGCGTGATGGGAATACGGGCGCGCCCGCGCCGGCCAAAGAACAGGGACGGCGGAGCATTGCCTAAGCGTAGCCCGGATGAACGAAGCGAAATCCGGGATCGCGCGCCCCGTATGTCGCTGCGCTCATGCGGGCTAATGACCCGGCTTGTAGGATGGGTTGAGCATCGCGAAACCCATCGCTTCATCACAGCGCAGACTCGCTGTGCGTTACGGACCAGCGAAAGACGCTCAGCCGGATCGATGGGTTTCGCTCCGCTCGACCCATCCTAAGTCATTGAACGCCGCATGCTCCGCAGCAGCCGAGCCTGCCTCGGTCCATCACGAAAATCGGCATTTCGTTACAGTTTCACTGTGCAGGCGGCGCGGCATCGTTAACAAAGCCGGCGGAAACGCGATGATGTGCCGCCATCAACCGGCTCATTTGCAGCGATACGGGACAGCCAGGCCCCGATCCGGGACAAGTTTGCGGGCGGCCGTGTCACGTCGCGGCAATTCTTCGCTATTTCGCCGCTAAAACCAACGCCATACCCTTGATGCACAAGGGGTATTCGTCACGCGTCTGACACGAAATTGCCGCATCCGGCCCTCCAGAAACGGCCCTGCGCGATCCGCTGCGCTCACGCGATGCCTGATGCAGCGTGAGCCTGCAATGTCCGGACGACCTGCTCGTCCTTTCCCGGCATCGCAGTGCGGATCGAATTCCCTCAACAACGAGCACGAGGTTCAATGCGTATCGCAACGTCGCTTGCCTTCCTGTTGGCTGCAACCATTCTCCCCACCCTTCCCGCAACAGCACAGACCGCCGACGGCATCAGCACATCGCATCTGCAGAGCCATCAGCGCAGCGCCTATGGCGCGCGCAGCTATCACCGCGGTTATGCGCAGCGGCGCGCACAAACCAAGCATCATGCGCATCGGCACAGCCACCGCCATTCCGGCGCCAGCGCGTCGCGCGCCTGTCTCTCCGGCGAAACCCGTTCCCTGCTGTCGCGCTTCGAAGCGACGTTCGGCACGGTGAAGGTGATTTCGACCTGCCGTCCCGGCGCGGTGATCGCAGGCTCCGGCCGGCCCTCCCAGCATCGCTACGGCAAGGCCGTCGACTTCATGCCGACGCCCGGCAAGCGCGCGGCGATGCTCGCGTGGCTGCGCTCCAATGCCAACGGCGCGGTCATCACCTATTCCACCGGTCACATCCATTTCGACACCGGCGGCTATCGCAACTTCGCCGTCAGCGCCAAGGCCCGCAAGGCCCAGGCCCGCGCGCGCTGATGCGCACGCTTCCGTCCGGCACATCGCGTGCCGGACGGGCGCTTACGTTTCCGGCTCGGTGGTGAAGAACAGCGGATAGCCGTTCTGCTTGCCGAGATCGGTCGCCTCCTTCGCCTTGGTCTCGGCGACATCGCGGGTATAGACCGCGATCACGCAGGCGCCGCGCTTGTGGGCGGTGATCATGACGGCATAGGCCCGCTCGGCGCTCATGCGGAACACGGCTTTCAGCACCTGCACCACGAATTCGCGCGGCGTGTAATCGTCGTTGAGCAGGATCACCTTGTAGAGCGGCGGCCGCGCCGTCGTGGTTTTGGTCCGGGTCCTGGTCGTAACGTTCGGCGCGGGCATCGCGGCCTCCGGCCTTATGACGGATTACGGTCTTGCATCATAAGCCTCGCCGGCCGATCACGGTTTCGCGGGGATCACGATCTCGCGGAAATGAGCGCCAGCAACCTGTCGATGAACACCGCCTGCGCCGGCACGATCTTTATGCGCGCGGCATCGACCGCAAACCACTGCACGCGATCGACTTCGGGAAAGCTTTGCATCCGCCCGCTATGCGGCGGCCATTCCATCTCGAACATGCCCGGCGTGATCGCGTCCACATCAAGGTCGCCCGCAAGTGCAAAGGCGGTGACGATCTTGCCGCTTTTCTGTCTCACCTCGCCCAGCGGATGGCATTCGCCCTGCGGTACGATGCCGAGTTCCTCCGCGAATTCGCGCTTCGCCGCGGCAAGCGCGTCCTCGTCCGGCTCGTACTCGCCTTTCGGGATCGACCAGGCCCCCGCATCCTTGCGCACCCAGTACGGCCCGCCGGGATGCGCGAGCAGAAGCGCGATGGCGCCATGCGCGCGCCTGTACATCAGGATCCCGGCGCTGCGCTTTGGCAGGGGCGCCCTCACCCGCTCACGATGAAAGTGATGCCGACGCCGCGCTCCTGCGCCCGGCGCGAGAAGCGCGCGACCTCGGCCAGCCAGGGCCGCGCCGCCACCGGCGCGCGATGCGCTTCGGTTTCGAGAAGCGCGACCAGCGCCGCAAGGTGCGCTGTCTGGAACGAGAATTCCTCGTAAGCTCCGATGATGCCGTCGTGCGGCAGCCCGTGCATGTGCTCGCACAGGTCCGAGGCCTCGAACGCAGTCCAGGCGTCCTCGGGGATCGGGCGGGTTTCGAAATGCATGTCGTCTGCCGGATCGCCTGGCGTCACGTCGTCGATCCATGGACCGCGGGCCGCATAGATGCGGCCGATCTCGCGCGCACAGGACTCCGGCATCGCAGCCTCCGCGAGTTTCCTTGCGCGGAGCTTAGCCGCTGCGCGGCAGACTGGGAACGGCGTCAGGGCGCCGGCTTGAAATTCATCGCCACGCCGTTGATGCAATAGCGAAGCCCCGTCGGCGGCGGACCATCGGGAAAGACGTGGCCGAGGTGGCTGCCGCAGCGGCTGCAATGCACCTCGGTGCGGACCATGCCGAAACTGCGGTCCTCGGTGGTCTCGACCGCGCCCGGCTCGGGATCGTTGAAGCTCGGCCAGCCGGTTCCGCTCTCGAATTTCCGGCCGGACTTGAACAACGGCTGATCGCAGCCGGCGCATTCGAATGTGCCGGCGCGCTTCTCGTAATTCAGCGCACAACTGCCCGGCCGCTCGGTGCCATGCTCGCGCATGATGTAATATTGTTCGGGGGTCAGAAGCGCACGCCATTCGGCATCGCTCCGGGTGACCGGATAAGTCTTGGTGTCGCTCATGGCGCGAATATGGGACGCATCGCGGCATCTGCCAAGTCAGGCGTTTGCCATGGTCCACCGCCTCCCCTCACCCAGTCCGCACCCGACCCGGGACGCATGATGATCGAATCGCTGATCCGCTTCGCGCTATCGAACTTCACCCTGACGTTTCTCGTGGTGGGTCTGATCGCATCCGCGATCGCCTACGCCGCAAAGCCCCGTCCGCGCAGCCGGGCGCAGTTCATCGAAGCGCTGCTGTCCTATTTCCTTCTGTTCTCCATCGGCGTGAGCTTCTTCTACAATTTCGTGATGCATGTGTTTTTCGGCGAAATGGCTGCGCGCTTCATCGGCTGGGCCGACAGTCCGTTCCAGGCCGAAGTCGGGTTCGCCAGTCTGGGCTTCGCGGCGGTCGGCTTCCTTGCCTTTCGCGGCGATGCCGGGCTGCGCGTCGCGGCCATTGTCGGGCCATCGCTGTTCCTGCTCGGCGCGGCCGGCGGGCATGTTTACCAGATGATCGCCGCCCGCAATTTCGCGCCGGGCAATGCCGGGATCATCTTCTGGACCGATATCCTCGTGCCTGCGATCGGGTTCACCCTGCTCTATCTGCAAGCCCGGACACGCAAGGGCGCTGCGCGCATCACGGCTCCTTGAAGAAGACTGAATTGCGCTGCGGTTATTCCGGCGGCCGTCAGCGGACGCGGGTCCAGGTGCCGCTGAGTTGGATGAAGTTTCCGCCGACGACCGAACTCGCCATGCACACCCCGTTCTCATAATCTTCAATGTGGGTCACGAAATCATTGGCATCGGGCTCGGTCCAGCGCACCAGATAGAGCCCCTCGCGAAGCTTGGCCGTCGTGTAGTCCATGGCCTCGGCTCTCCCCTTGATCGCTCCCCCTGTCACCAGGAAGCTGACCCGGGTTTCGGTCTCGAAGGTGATCTCCACGGTGAAATGACCGAACGGCGTGTCCGGGCCGAGGTCCGCGAGCCACGTCTGACCGACCGATGGAAGGGTGGCGTTGAGATCAAATGCCATGGCGTTTTCCTTTCCTCATTGCGCCGCTTGGCGATGGCCGCAGTTCAGAAGGTGAGCACGACGCGGCCGCGCAGGCCGCCGGCTTCGAGAAGCCTGTGGGCTTCGGCGGCCTGCTCAATCGGCAGTATCCGGGCGACGCGCAGCGCCAGTCGCCCCTGTTCGGCGAGATCGCGGAGGCCTTCGAGTGCGGCTTGGTTGCGCGCATAGGCGGGTACAAAGGTTCGCTCGGTCACGATGCCGCGCTCCGTTACCAGCGGGGTGCCGGGCGCGGAGGTCACGATACGGCCCCCGTCTCGCACCGCCGAAGCAACGGACGGCGCGATGCCGGCGGTGTCGATGAGGCCGTCTACGCCATCAGGCATTGCCTTGAGGACCGAGGCGGCGAAATCCGCGCCGCGCGGCAGGACGATGTCCGCACCGAAGCCCTTGACCAGCTCGCTGTCCCTGGAAGCCGCATCGGCGATGACCCGCAATCCATCGGCTTTAGCCTGCTGGACGGCATAGCCTCCCACCCCGCCTGCCGCGCCGACGACCGCCACCGTTCCGCTTGGCGGAGGCTTCAGGAGATCGAGTGCCATGCGCGCCGTCAGTCCGTTCATCGGTAGCGTGGCGATCTCGACATCGCTCGGCCCGCGCGGTGCACGCACGACTGACTCCGCCGGCACGACGACATATTCGGCATAGGCGCCGCGTGTGCCCGAGACGACGACGATCGCCATGACCGGATCTCCGACGCGCAACGCAGTTCGCGTGCCTTCGCCGATCGCGTCGACGACACCCGCCGCTTCCATGCCGGGAACATAGGGGGGCGAGGAGTCGGAGACGAAGGCAAGCCCGCGACGCACCAGCGTGTCGACCGGATTGACGGTCGCGGCGGTGACGCGGACGCGGATCTCGCCTGGTGCCGGAACGGGAATTGGTAGATTCAGGAGATGCAGCACCTCGGGTCCGCCGAATTCGATCAAGCCTGCGGCTCTCATGGTTCCTCCGATGCCGATGGTTCCGCCATGAAGGCACCACGTCCTTCAAGGACTTCTTCCTCCCTAGAAACGAAATAGCCCGGCTCGAGATCGAACGCGGACCGGACACATTGCGACTGACAAGAACCGTCTTTTCCGTACGCGCGAAGGAGAAGGTTATGTCGAAATCGCTACCATGCGCCCTTGCGGTCGCCATCCTGGCGGCCTCTCTGGGCATTGCTTCCGCACAAACCGGTCAGACGCGGCAGATCCAGGTCCTGGCGC